>NZ_JBBJZY010000026.1:0-18349 GCF_038148955.1 Streptococcus pseudopneumoniae | reverse complement strand
AGCCAAATCAAAAAACAGGAGATTTCTCCCCTGCTTTTCATTATTTTACTGGATTATTTAACCCATTCACCGTTTCCGTTTACAGTGTAACCACCTACAGTAGTGTTAACTGCGATAGCACCTGAAGCAGTTGCGTAGTACCATTTGTCTCCTACTTGGAACCAGCCGTTAGCTTTCATGGCACCTGTAGCGTCAAGGTAGTACCAGCTACCGTTGTTTTGAAGCCATTGGCTAGCTTTCATAGCACCTGAAGCATCTAGGAAGTACCATTTACCACCGTCTTGCAACCAACCTGTAACGAGTTCACCTGAACCGTTTAGGTAGTACCAAGTGTTGCCATCTTTAACCCAGAATTTTTGCATTTCGCCTGCTGCGTTAAAGTAGTACCAAGTGCCATCTACTTGTTTCCAACCAGTAGCTTTATCACCAGCATTTGAGTAGTATGCCCACATACCTGCATGGTTTTTGTACCAACCAACTTTAGTATTGTTTACGTTTGTATCAGCAACTTCAAATACAGAACGGTTGTAAGTCAAGCCTTTATCAGCAAATTTTTCTGAAACCATAGTTTCAGCAGTTTCAAGTGCATTCTTAGCTGCATCACGTTCAGCGCGAGCAGTCGCAATAGATGCTTCAGCTGCTCTAACCGCACCTTCAGCTTCTTTAACTTTCTTACCTAAGTCAAATGAAGCTTCAAGAATCTTAGATTGATCTCCTGCCATATAAGCAACAACTGCTGCTTTAGCAGCATTATAACGACCAATATTGAAAGCATTTTCTTTTTCTTCTGCTACTTTTTCTGAAAGTTGCTCATTAAGCTCATTAGCTTTCTTAACAGCAGCTGCATAGTCATTATTTACTTTTTGTAATTCATTGTTGATTTCTGCATCAACTTTTGCTCCCGCACTTTCAGCTGCTTTAACTGCTGAAGAATATTGAAGTTCCAAATCTAATTTCTTAGCACGCAATTCAGCGACTTTACCATTAGCAGCACCTAATGATGCTTTGATTTCTTTAATCTCGTCTGCGATAATACCAACCTTATTTGTAGCATTAGTAATCGCTACATTAAGCTCAGCTACCTTGCTAGCTAATGCATTAGCATCACCTTGCATATCTTTAATCTTGATTTCTTCTTGTCTAAGAGCTTCAAGATTAGCATATGCCGCTTTAACTGTTTCAGGAAGTGCTTTATATGCTGCTTCTTTAGCAACATAATTAATATAAAGTTCTCTTAAAGTTTTTCCACCAAATTGTTGTTTATTCAATAGATTGTATTGGAAATCTCTAAGTTCTTCAGCTTTTGCTTTAACTTTAGCTTTAGCATTAGTATCAGTGATTCCAGATAAAATACTATTAAAATCTACAATATCTGCAGAAACAGCTTGTGTAGCACCAAATGTAGCAAGAACTACTGCGCTTGTCAATAAAACTTTTTTCATCGTTTTATCTCCTTTGTTT
The DNA here is from genome assembly GCF_038148955.1 of Streptococcus pseudopneumoniae. Taxonomy (GTDB): domain Bacteria; phylum Bacillota; class Bacilli; order Lactobacillales; family Streptococcaceae; genus Streptococcus; species Streptococcus pseudopneumoniae_T. The sequence continues at coordinate 16,888 of NZ_JBBJZY010000026.1, read as the reverse complement.
TCTTTAAAATATTTTTTCGTAAGACTATCTTACTACCATACAGTATATAAATATTTGCAGGATTTGTCAAGGGTTTTCTTTAACTTTTTACCTATTTTTTCAAAAAAGGTGAAAAAACGTCTTTGTGAGATGAAATACTCTTCAAATACCGTATCTCACAAGTGAAAATCTCACAAATTTCTTAAACCCTGAGTCAAACCTCACATATCTAATCCACATCGATAGTTGGATAGAACTCACTTCCATGATATTATCCTATAACCCCTTCCAAATGTCAAGCAAAAATGACAAGTATTTTAGAAATAACTCGCCATTTCATTAACTTTCTACTATTTAAAATGTGACCTCATAGCAAGGACTCAAACTCAGTGACAGTCATGCCCAACTGCTGGCTGGCAACCTCAGAAGTCAGAAGACCTTGACGAACTAGATTTACTAAACCTACTTTTAATCCCTCTTCAATGCCTTCTTCGCGCCCTTTTTCAATACCCTCTGCACGGCCACGTTCAAGTCCACGCTCTAAACCTTGTTCAATACCTTCTGCTCGACCACGCTCAAGACCTTGCTCTAAACCTTTTTCGATTCCTTGTTCAACCCCCTCCGCTCTAGCTGTTTCCAAGGCATAATCATGTGCTAACAAGGCTTGTTCTTCGCGCATACGTAGTTGACTAAACATTTTTCTGTCCTCCTCGGACCAGCTCTTGTAGTCCAGCAGTTGGTCTGCTTGGCTGATGGCTCGCTCGGGTTGTTGGGTAAAGGGCTTGTTACCGAAAAACTCCAACCACGGTTTGCGAACCTCGTCTTTACTGGTTTCTCTGTATTTTTAGGTCTTATTTATGATGGTCTTTCAATAGTTCTTCAAACTCAGCCACGGTCATGCCTAATTGCTCACTCGCAACCTCAGGTGTTAGAAGACCTTGACGTACTAGATTTACTAAACCTACTTTTAATCCCTCTTCTCGCCCTTTTTCAATACCCTCTGCACGGCCACGTTCAAGTCCTTGTTCAATACCACGCTCCAGTCCCTGTTCAATACCTTCCGCCCTAGCTGTTTCCAAGGCATAGTCATGAGCGAGTAAGGCTTGTTCTTCACGCCTGCGTTGTTCACTAAACATTTTCCTATCCTCCTCGGACCAGCTTTTATAGTCTAGCAGTTGGTCTGCTTGGCTTATGGCTCGCTCAGGTTGTTGGGTAAAGGGCTTGTTACCGAAAAACTCCAACCATGGCTTGCGAACCTCGTCTTTGCTGGTTTCTCTATATTTTTTTAGTTCTAAGAACGCCATCTTAACTAAATGGTTTTCTTGTCCATTATTGGTGATGGTTAAGACCTCACCTGTCGTGTCCTCTCGCATACTAAAGCTATGAAAAGCTAAGTCATCCGAGAAGTAATTGCTGTCCACAATGGCAATAGCGTAAACAGGTGCGATATGCTTGTAACTCTGGTGGGTATCACCTTCTCGTTGGCGAATTTTTTCAAGATTTTGATTGACCTGACTGCATAGATAAGCCCACAGGCGATTGATGAAAAAATTCTGATGATGGACCTGAATCTCAATGATAACTTGCGTTCCATTATCCAACTCTGCCAAAACGTCTATACTAGTGTAAAAATCCTGAACCAAGTAAGGCGTAGAAGGCAAGACATGAATGTTACTTCCCTCTAAAATAGTTACATTTTTTGCTGGCAAGTCCAGCATATCGCGGATAAATTGACAAGTGATTTCTGGATTGCTGAAAATTTTCTTAGCAACCAAGTCATTGGTCGGGCTGATGCCCGGATGTCTTAAAATCATCCTTTTCCTCCTTTTATTATACCATAGTTTTTAATCTAGGCTCACTAGATTCTGTGCTTCTATCTATTTATTCGGAAAAAGTAGAAAAAGAGTAGAAAAAATGCCAAATTGTCTCATTTTTAAAGAAATAAGTGTAAAAGTTAATGGAAATCTAAAAGCAAGCTGGGAAGGTCTCATAGTCAATGAAAGACAAAGAGCAAACTAGGAAGCTAGCCATAGGTTGCTCAAAGCATCGCTTTGGGGTTGTAGATAAGACTGACGAAGTCAGCTCAAAACATGGTTTTGAGGTTGTGGATGAAGCGACGCTGACGTGGTTTGAAGAGATGTTCGAAGAGTCTCAAAGCACAGGACTGAGCTTGCTGATAGGAGGAAGCAAGTCCATCAGAGGCACACGACAGGGCAAGGCTGACGGGGCTCCATCTTTGCTGTTGGTCTACTGATGAGGGACTCCTAGCCTCCCTTTGGTTTTGGCAAAAGGAGTCGTCCATCTCCTAGTTTTCCATTCAAAAAGTTTGAAATTTCAAGCCGCCTGGTGTATAATATACTCATGAAATTGTATTCTATTATATAAGAAGTAATAGGGCACAATATATATATATATATGGAGTGTTAAAATGAATCATCCAGAAAAACAATTAAAATACAGTATTCGGAAAGTGAGCGTCGGTGCAGCCAGTGTTGTCATCGGGGCACTCTATCTTTTGATGGGAGCTGGGGTTGCTCATGCTGAGGGTGCGGACTCATCGAGGGAAGCTGAGAGAACAGCAAAACCGACAGATCCAGATCAGTCTGGAAATGGAGAGACAGGAAACAAGCCTGACCTCAGCAATACTGACGCAGCAGCAAGCACCTATAGTGCTCCCGTAGCTGAAAATCCGCTAGTAACTGCAGAAAGTACGAAACCTCGTACTCGTAGTAAAAGAGAATTACCTGATGGGGGAACAGGAGAAACACCAGCTGGCGCTACAGGGACTGAATCAGGAGATAAGCAGCCAACAGGTGAAAACTCACCTGTGCTGGATGCCAATCGAAAGGGTGAAATAGTAAAAACTGATCAACCTGGGGTCAGTGTACCTAAAGATGGAGAACAGGGCGCTGATGATAAGAATGCCAATCTAAAATTTGACGATCCTAGTGAAAATGCTACGGTTGAGTACATGTACAAAGTCATCCAAAACATGCCGGATGACTTCCAAAATAACGAGCGCTCCTATCTAAGAAATATGAACACCCTTGGAGATGCGCTTAGATTTGATGAACACGGTAATGTTACTAAGGATGGGAGCGGTAAACAACTACAAGATGGTGAAATTCGTGAAATTAACGAATTCGGTGGTTGGAAAGCTATAAACGGTGGAACCTTCGCCATCGGTAAGAAAAATGCGCAGGGCTACTTCACTGGTTGGTACTATAAAAAGGGTTCAACCACTGAAAAAGAGCAAGGTGGTATGCTGGGTTCTAACGCCCTTGACGAAATCTATGTTCACGAACAAGCCCTAGACCGTCGTTTTAACTATATGCTCATGCTTGCTAAAGGGCGTACACGTGCCAACCGTACTGATAAAGCACAAGATAAAACTGAATATGACCCAAAAACGGCAAATAGAGATGAGAATAAAGCTAATCTTGCCAACTTACCTGTGAAAGAGAGAGACGATCAGCTTCAACACTCTCCAAACGTTGAAGGTTTCAATGGGATGGAAAAAACCTTCACTGCCTTCTCTACCAAATATGGAAGTCGTCTGAGAATCGACTTTGTGACAGGCTACATCTCAGACTATGAAGGGTCAAAAGGAACCTACCGTATCGTGGTTACAGCTATTAAAAAAGATAAAACGGATACGTCAAAAGAAGTAGAAGAAACCATCTATGACCATACAATCAACCGTATCGATGGAGTGGTAGAAAATGAAGAACGCTACAGTCAAGGTGTTGATTTAAGTGCGGTTAATAAAGTGCTTAAAGACTTCTTGAAGAAGGAGTACGAGGCTAAAGTTAATACTCTTGCAGAAGAAAGATATAAGGAGCAAAATCCAGGCGGACGTAAACCGAGATTAAGCCAATATAAACATCTGATTCCTACTATAAAAAAAGAACTCGCTGAAAAAGGAGACACGATAGTTGAATTACCGATAGATAAGGATAAATTACAGGAAGTAAGGAATAAGTTTAAAGAAGAACTTAATATCCAAACTAGTTATGTAACTGTAGCAAATAACCTCACTAATATTTTAAAACCCAAATTGGATGCGGAGGTTCAAAAAGACTCTCCAGTATGGGTGAATAGCAGTGAAACATATCCAGACAACCCAACATTAACTAAGTCTAAAGACCCAGACCGTGTCTATAAATTATTGGATTTTATATTACCGACTGCGAAGAAAATTATCTACCATGCAGATACTGACCAATTAGAACTCCAAACAGATCCAGATAAAGTGAAGAGTCATCGTGCAGAACTTGAGGCGAAGTTGACAGCTAAAAAAGCAGAATTAGAAAGAGCTGATGAAAATAAAAAAATTGAACTAAAGAAAGAAATCTCTGCCTTAGAATCAGCCATTGGATCCACAAATGCTTATACATACATGGAAGCTAGAAACGGTAAAGAAGCAAAAATCCTTGGTTCACACATGGAAGCTACAGAGAAGCCTGACAGCAGTGTGCTAACGGAAGATACATATTAATAAAATACGAACCAATGACCTTGCCTTGAAGGCACAAGATGGGCCCAAACAATTCACTAAGTACTTTGTTGAAACAGATAAGGTTTCGCGTGATAGGGTTATTTCCGATGAGGACTTATCAAAAGAGATTGAAAAAGAAATTGGTAGCGATAAGGAAAAACTAGGTAAAGGTGGCTATTTCTCAACTGGAGATATTCCGCTAGATAAAGATGTTATCGCTTATAAGATACAAGTTTTTGCTGAAAATAAAAAACGCGTTGGTGTTAACACCCAAAGTCCAAGACTTCAGTACAATTTGCCTATCCTAGCTGACTTTTCTGTTATCCAAGATACCGTTGAACCATCTAAAGAGGTAGCCAAACGGATCATTGATAAACAGGTGAAAGAGAAGAAAATCCCGAAAGAAGAAGGGGAAAAACTCAAAGGAAAAATCGATGAAAGCAAGAAAACATCGGAAGTCAGAAAAGCTATCTCTGGTAATGTAAAAGTTCGTTATGTCGATGAACAGGGACATGATATACCACTATCTGATGAAGAAGCTAAAAAAGTCGGAGAAAAATCTGATAATGGTACCTACCTGGTAGAAAAAGAAGCCCTTATTGGCTCAAGCTACGATGTAACAAGTAAGAAATTACGTGGGATTAACGCAGGTGAGAAAAAATACCGCCTAAAACGCTCTCTTGATAATACTGATGGCTTATATACAAATTCAGCAGCTGTTAGAGGCTCAGTGACTTCAACTGATAAGATTGTAACATTTGTCTACGAAGAAGGGGAGCCAGCCAAAGCAAAAGCGGTTGTTCATGTGAAGAAACAACAAGATGGAGGAACAACTGTTGAATTACCAGAACATAAGCTCAACCTTGAAACAGAAGTAGGCGAAGAATTCCCATCAGAATCTGTAGACAACAAAGTAAAAGAACTACAAAAGTTAGGATACGAAATTGTCAGCAATACTTTTACAAATGGAACACCTGAGTCAAGAAAAGGTGATGAGCAAGAGGATTTAGACGGACAAGAGCCAACGCAGTCGTATACGATTACAGTACAAGAAAAGACAGTAGAAGTAACAGAACCGCCAACTCCAAATGATCCAGTCGACCCAGAAAATCCAGATGGACCAAAATGGCCAGAAGAAGGACTAAAAGAGTCGGATCTCAAGGTAGAAGTAACACGTACCATCACCTATGTTAAGAAAGAAAGTCCAGACGGAGCTGAGGAGCCAAGTGGAATAACAAATAAGATAGATAAGGTTCTATTCAAACGGAGTGCCACCTACAATCTAGTTACAAAAGCAGTCACCTATAGCGACTGGAAGGAAACGAAAGATACTGGGCACACGTTAACGAATTTCCCAGAAGTCAAGACGCCATTATTAAAAGGCTATCTAGCAGATACGAAAGTGGTGACAGAGGAAACAGCGACAAAACCTACTGAGGCAGGGGCAGTCACAAATATCACAAGAAAAGTTGTATATACTAAAATAGGGTCTTGGGTGCCAAAAGTTCCGGATCAAAAAATACCGACACCGATTCCATATCCGAATGACCCAGACGATCCAACCAAGCCGAAAACTCCAACTTATCCAGCAACACCTGAGACTCCAGGAGAGACACCAAATCCTCAGCCAGGAGATCCAGGGACACCTGAAACTCCAGCAACACCACCAGTTATTCCATATGTACCAGGCTACACACCAAAAGTACCGACGGATCCGACAAAACCAGAAAATCCAGATACGAATCCTTTAAAACCATTAGAACCATTGGATCCAAATGATCCTAAAAAGGGATACAAGGTGCCAGAAATCCCTAGTGATCCTAAGAAGAATAAAGAGATAGAGTATGTGCCAAATCCACAAAAAATCCTGATCAAGGTTGTCAATATCACGACAGGGAAAGAAGTGGAAATGCCAAAAGAAAAGCTGGAATTTAGTGGCGTATCCGACCAAGTAGTTGAGGATGATGATAAAACTAAAGTTGATAACAAGATAAAAGCCTTGAAACAACGTGGTTATACTGTTGAGAGCACCAATCCTATCACGGCAACTAGCAAGTACGATAGAGTAGATGATGCTACTACGGGAGAACCATCTCAGACTTATAAGCTAGTTGTTAAAGAACCAATCAGCATAGACACTGACAGTAAAACTGTAACACGTACGATCAAATACGTGAAAAAAGACCTTGTGGATGGTGTAGAAGTTTCAACAGAAGCACATGCAACAGTTATAGATAAAGCAACATTCAACCGTGAAGTCAAGTTCAACCTTGTTACAGGGGAGACGACCTATGGTAAATGGAGTGAAGCACAAACCTTAAACAAAGTCGCATCGCCAGTCCTATCAGGCTATATAGCAGATAGAGCGGAAGTTGGAGAACGTGCAGTAACAGCTACAACTGCAGATATTCAAGAAGAAGTGGTTTATACTAAGATTGGGACTTGGGTACCAAATCTCCCAGCAGGAGAAACTCCAATTGACCCAATCCCTTATCCAAATCATCCTACTGATCCAACCAAACCAGGTGATCCGACACCAGGAATGATTCCATATGTGCCAGGCTATACACCAAAAATTGGGGACAAGCCATTACAACCAAAAGTACCAGAAGACCCAAGTCAAGGCTATACACCGCCAAAACCAAGTGATCCTAAGTCTAACACAACTGTCACCTATGAACCAGATCCACAAAAGGCATTGGTCAAAGTCGTCAATACCACAACTGGAGTGGAGGTGCACTTACCAGCAGAAGATGTCAATCTTGAAGGTAAAACTGCAGAAAAGATTTCAACAAAGGAAGTACTTGCTAAGATTGCGGACTTGGAAAAACGTGGCTTTGTTGTGGATAATAAGGACGAGGTAGTCGCTGAAATTACCAAGTCAAGCTTTGATAAGCAAAAAGACGAAGAAGGCAAAGATCCTACCCAAGTATTCACGCTAAAAGTTCATGAAAAAGTGGTAGAAGTAACAGAACCACCAAGTCCAGAAACGCCAATAGACCCAGATACTCCAGATGATCCTAATGATCCAACTATTCCAAGATGGACAGATGATTTAATCAAAAAACTGGATTTGGAGAAGAAGGTTACACGTACGATTACTTATGTTAAGAAAGACACTCCAAATGGAGAAGAAATTCCAAACGCAAAACCAACTGTAACACAAACAGCACACTTTAAACGCAATGTAAAAGTAAATGTAGCAACTGGAACAGTTGTAGAGTATACAGACTGGACAAGTACGGACAATAACTTAGCAGAAGTAACAACAGAAAAATTAGATGGTTATGTAGCGAACAAGCTATCCGTAGCGAGCGTAACAGTCACTGAAACTTCGAATGATTTAGTAGAAAAAGTGATTTATACGAAATTAGGCGCGTGGATTCCGAAAATACCAAAAGGTGTGGTGCCACCAGAAGGAACTGATACGGATCCAAAACCTTACCCTAACCACCCAACAGATCCAACTAAACCAGGTGATCCAACGGATCCAAATACACCACATGTTCCAGTGATTCCCTATCTGCCAGGATATACACCAAAAATTGGGGAAACACCGTTACAACCAAAAATGCCAGGAGACCCAACAAAAGGCTATATTCCACCAGCAGTACCGACAGACCCTAATACCAATACGGATATAAGCTATACAGCTGATCCACAAAGAGCGGTAGTGAAAGTCGTAAACGTTAAAGAAGGAAAAGAAATACCACTACCAAACGATACGGTAGCGATCGATAATGGCTCAACAGATGCAGACATTCCGAAAGATGGCGTGAACAAGAAGATTGCAGGCTTGGAAAAACGAGGCTATGTCGTAGAAAACAAAGACTTATTAGATAATCAAAAATTTGATACTGTTAAGGATCCAGATGATGGCGACCCAACACAAGTCTTTACACTGAGGGTTCATGAAAAAGTGGTGCCAGTAACACCGCCAACGCCAGACAAGCCAATTGAACCTGGAACACCGATTGATCCAACGACCCCAGTTGATCCAGACAAGCCAAATGATCCAACTATTCCACGATGGACAGAGGACTTGGTGAAACAGTTGGATACTAAGAAGGAAGTGACACGTACAATTACGTATGTGGACGAAGAGGGCGCCAAGGTCACCTACACAGCTAATGGTCAAGAAACGACAGATGCAGTGACAGATAAAGTAACCTTTACTAGAACAGCGTTCATCAATGTCGTGACCAAAACCATTACTTATGGAGAATGGACAGCTGTAGATAATGACACTACATTTGATGCGGTGCCATCTCCAATGGTTAAAGGCTATGTCTTAAAAGCCAATCAAGATACACAAGGTGGTTTGGTAGAGGCAAGTGGAGCAAGTGTAGTAGCAAGTGAAGATCTAAGAGCAGATTCAGCAAATCAAGAATTGAAGGTAGTCTATAGGAAATTAGGCGCTTGGATTCCGAAGGTGCCAGGTGTAGAAACACCAACACCGCTCCCATATCCAAATCATCCTACTGATCCAACCAAACCAGGTGATCCAAGGGATCCAAAAGTACCAGATGTCCCAGTCATTCCATATGTACCAGGCTATACACCAAAAATTGGGGAAACTCCATTACAACCAAAAGTACCAGGAGATCCAACAAAAGGCTATATTCCACCAACAGTACCGACAGAACCAGGAACAGATACAGAAATTACTTATGTCCCTGATCCGCAGCGAGCATTGGTTAAAGTCTACAATGTGAAAGATGGAGTGAAGATACCACTAGAAAACGACACTGTAGGCATCAATGACGGTAAAACGGATCAAGCTATTCCAACCAAATCTTTAGAAGATAAAATCAAAGAGTTGGAAGAACGTGGCTACACTGTTGATAATAAGGATTTGTTGAAAGGAAAAGTCTTTGATAACCAAAAAGATCCAGAAAATGGAGACCCAACACAGGTATATGACCTCCTTGTCAGAGAGCGGATAAGCCTTGATACAGAGACAAAAGCAGTCACCAGAACGATTAAATACGTTAAAATTGAAGAACAAAATGGCGTAGAAGTAGAAGTTGAGAATGCACAACCAACCAATACTCAGACTGTAAACTTTAGTCGTGACATCAGTATAAACTTGGCTACAGGTCGCATCAGCAATGGAAAATGGAGTGAAAAACAAACACTAGGAGAAGTGAAAACGCCAGTGTTAGAAGGCTATCTAGCGGATAAAGCCAAGGTAGAATCTCGTGAAGTAACTGGAGATAGTGAATCATTCGAGGAAAAAGTGGTATACAGAAAAATTGGTTCATGGGTGCCAAAAGTACCAGGAAAAGAAGAACCAACACCAATTCCGTATCCAAATGATCCAGATGATCCAACTAAGCCTAAAACTCCAGATTATCCAACCACTCCGCCACAACCAGGTCAACCAGTACCGAAAGTACCAGCCATTCCATACGTTCCAGGCTATACACCTAAGACACCAAATGGAACTCCATTAGTACCGATAGATCCTGAACATCCAGAAAAAGGTTACAAGGTACCACCAGTTCCAGAAACGCCAAATGATCCTAAGATGGATACACCAATTACTTATGAAGGAAATCCGCAAAAGATTTTAATTAAAGTAGTTAATGCAACAACAGGGGTAGAAGTACCACTGGATAATGAAAAATTAGAATTTAATGGAAAATCTGGTGAAACGGTTAAAGAATCAGATAAAAATTCTGTTGATGATAAAATAACTTCACTAAGAAATCGTGGATACATTGTAGATACAGTAAACCCAATAACTGCAACTACAAAATATGACACAGAGTCTGACGATGGAAAACAAGAACCAACGCAGACCTATAAATTAGTAGTAAGAGAAAAAATCTCAATAGATAAAGAATCTACAACTGTAATACGTACGATTAAATACGTTAAAATTGATGTTCAAGATGGAAATGAAGTCAGAACAGAACTTAATACGGAAAAAATCAAAACAAAAGTAGATAAGGTTGAGTTTTCAAGAGATACAACAACTAATCTAACAACAGGTTTAACAAAAATTGGTACTTGGGATACTGAAACAAAAGAGTTATCAAAAGTTAATACACCTGTATTAGATGGATACCTTGCAAGTGTCGCTTCTGTAGAAAATAAATCTGTTTCACCTGATACAGAATCATATGAGGTGACAGTTGTCTATAGAAAAATCGGTTCATGGGTGCCAAAAGTACCAGGAAAAGAAGAACCAACACCAATTCCGTATCCAAATGATCCAGATGATCCAACTAAGCCTAAAACTCCAGATTATCCAACTACTCCGCCACAACCAGGTCAACCAGTACCGAAAGTGCCAGTGATTCCATACGTTCCAGGATATACACCAATGGTTCCTACAGATCCAACAAAACCAGTAAATCCAAATACAAATCCACTGAAACCGTTGGTGCCAGTAGATCCTGAACATCCAGAAAAAGGTTACAAGGTACCACCAGTTCCGGAAACACCAAATGATCCTAAGATGGATACGCCAATCGAGTATACACCAGATGGACAAAGGGCTCTTATCAAATTTGTTGTCGTAGGCGAAGATGGAAAAGAAACGGAGCTTGAAACTTCAAGAATCACAGTTACTGGTAAGACTGGAGAGAAAATCCCAATAGAAAACTTTAATGATACATTGAAGAAACTAACAGGTGACCCAGTTAATAATGGTGACTACGAGTTAGTAGACAATCCATTGAAAGATGGAGAGACATTTGATACGATAAAAGACAAAGAAGGAAAAGATCCGTCACAAATCTTTACTGTGAAATTACGTCAAATCGATGTCCTTCCACCAACACCGAGAATTGTCGAACGTCCAAGTGGAAGTACTGTAGAAGTTGGCGTGCCAAATAAGGACGCAGATACGCTTATTATCAAGTATACGGACCGTGGTAAGTCAGAAACGGATCCTAAGAAAGAAATCATCACCAAGAAAGACAAAGATGGTAGCTGGAGGATTGAAAAAGCTCCAGATGGCGTTACAATCAATCCGACAAATGGTCTTGTTTACATTCCAAGTAAGCAAATAGAACCAAAAACATGGGTAGATACGCAGACTAAACATAAATATAAATTTAGTAAAATTGTTTCAGTTATGCCAACTATTTCTGATGTAAAAGATTTCAAAGGATTGACAGAATGGATTGACGTAAATGGTCATGTATTAAGACCAACTGAAAATGGTTTCCATGAGAAAGGTCGAATTGCAAATCATGTTTGGTTGGAAAGTCGTTTGGAAGGAAATAAAATTACCCATATTTTCTTTGCAGGTTCTCCATCTGTAGACAAGCCAGAATATAAAATTACAGTCTGGTTTGATAAAGATGGCAATCCACTTAAGCCAGACCAACCAGGCACTCATGAAGCTGGAAATATTCCTGGATACAGATATATCACAACTGAGACGAAGGATGGTATTACGATTCATAGATTTGAAAAGATACCGCCAGTTCTTCCCGATGAACCAATTCCAGATAGACCTGAGGAGCCAAGACCACAACCAAATCCAGAGCATCCAAATGTTCCGACACCAAGTCCAGAACTACCAAACCCAGAGACTCCAATACCAGAACCAGAGACTCCAAGTCCTGAAACTCCAGTAAGTCCAGACCCAGAAGTTCCGACTGATGAGACAGGTAAGAGAGAGGAGTTGCCAAACACAGGTACAGAAGCGAATGCTGGCTTAGCTGGTGCAGGTCTCTTGACCTTGTTAGCTGGTTTGGGACTAGGATTCTTCAAGAAAAAAGAAGATGAGTCCGAATAATATAGAAAATGTTGCTTCCTGCCAAAAGTTGGATGAATGATCTGGCTTTTGGCTCGGAGTCAACAATCTATAAACTAAAATAAATGTAAAATTGAGGAAAATATGTCAAGACAATCAACTAAGAATAAAAAATATGCTCTACGTAAAATCGGAAAAGTTTTCGGTTCCTGTGTAGTGGCGACTGTCATTACCCTAGGTGGTGCTGCTATCATGGCGCCAAGTGTTACAGTTTATGCTTCAGACACTGGAGCGGGGGGAACTGAGCACATTGATGCTTTATCTTCCAATGATGATGGCTATAAAGTCATTGTACCTAAAAAAGTTATTTATCGAGGTAATGATCAATTAGACAATGAAACACCTACGAAAGTACATACTGGTTATAATGGTGTGAGCTATATCTTAAAAGCAAATGATGTAGATGAAAATGAGTTAGAGGATCATTTTAATGATAAGCCGATGGGTGAGTTGTTTAATAAATTATATGACGAAGATGAAGATGGTCAAACTGATGAGAAATATAAAAGAGAGGATGCTGATAAGGTAAATGAGAATGCAGGTAACCCTATACCTGGAACAGAGTTTGTTGAACCAGCAGTAAGTGAAATTAAGCCTGAATATCCTCACCTTATTGATGCAGATGTCTTGTATAATCCTGAAAATGATAGCAATCACGATGGTAAGCCTGATGGAGCTGATGGTAAATTTGATGATCAAGATACTATTGTGTATTCCAATAAACCTATCACAGTTAATAAGAACTCAGAAGATAATGTCATAAATGAAGATGGAACGGTTGTCTTATCTAAGTATTATCGTATTCATGTGAATGAAGGAGAGCATGCTGATAAAGACGATGACATCTATGAAGTTGGGACGAAGCCAACAGTCACAACCAATGAGATTGATTTTAAAACGATTTATGAGCCAAATGATCAAGATGTTGCAGGACATCAAATAGAAAAAACTCCTGGTAAAAAAGGTACTTCTACAACGACAACTACCTATACAGTCAATCCAGAGACAGGTGCACGTACAGCAAATCCATCTACAACAGAGGAAACAGAAAAACCTGTTAATAAAGTTGTTTTAGTTGGAACAAAACCGAAAGAAGTAGTAGAAACAACTCCTAAAACAACTCGTTATGTAGGAGATCCTGATACTCCTTATAATACGAAAGTAACATCTGTTGATGGTCATGATGGTTCAGTTACCAAAAAGACAACCTATGATTTAGATGAGCATACAGGTACGGTTACACCACATGAAACGATTACAGAACGTGTAGATAAGGTAGATACCGTTATCAAAGTGGGTAATAAACAAGTAACTACATCAGAAATTCCAATGACGGTTACTTATAAAGAAGATCCTACCTTGGAAGGTGGTAAGACAGTTGTCGATGTTGAGGGTGCTCCGGGAGAAAAGGAAACTACGACTGTTTATGATGTGTCTGAGACGGATGGAAGTTTAAGCAATCCTCAGGCTACAGAAAAGACAACGACGGTCATGACGCCTAGAGTGGTTCGCGTTGGTACCAAACCAAAAGAAGTAGAGACACCTATTCCATCACCGACTACCTATGAAGCCAATCCAGACTTGAAGAAAGATGAAAAGAAAACGAAAACTCAAGGAACTCCAGGAAAAAGAATTCAAGAAATCACCTATAAGTGGATTCCTAACACGGATAAAGTTGAAGAAGTTCCAGGTGGTGATGGTGAAGAAGATCCAACTCCAACAGTTATAGAAGTCGGGAATGTTGAGAAAGAAGTGGTTGAGACTGAAATCACAACTCGTTATATTCCTGATGAAACTAAAACTCGTGATGAGAAAGAAGTGGTAACTCCAGGTTCGAAAGGGGTTCATACAAAAACTACGACTTATAGTGTTAATCCAAACACTGGTGAGACACATACTCCTGTTGTGACAGAAGACGATACACCAATGGAGCAAAAAGTAGTGAAAGTTGGTATCAAACCTGTAGAAACAACAGAGATTATTGACATTACGACTAAGTATATCCAAGACCCAGACCTAGACTATGGAAAAACGGTTATTGACAATCCAGGTTCAGAAGGAAAAATTGTAACAACTACAACTTATACTTTAAATGAACAGGATGGAACAACTACTGAAAATCAACCAACTGTTCAAAAAACAGAAATGGTACAAAAAGTTGTTCGTGTTGGAGTAAAACCAAAAGTAGTTGAAACACCAATTCCATATACAACACGTTATGTAGAAGATAATACAAAAGATAAAGATTACCGAGAAACTACACAAGTGGGTGTAAAAGGAAAAGAAACAACAACTACAACCTACACAATGGATCCAAACACAGGAACTGTGACAGAAAACAAGCCAACAACGGTTACAGAACAACCAACAGAAGAAATTATAACAGTTGGAACAAAACCGAAAGTAGAGGAAAAAGAACTACCATTTACAACACGCTATGTAGAAGATAATACAAAAGATAAAGATTATCGAGAAACAACTCAACAAGGTGTTAAGGGTAAGGAAACAAAAACAACTACTTATACGTTGGATACAACGAATGGTACAGTTACAGAAAACAATCCAACAACGGATACAGAACAACCAACAGAAGAAATTATAACAGTTGGAACAAAACCGAAAGTAGAAGAAAAAGAATTACCATTTACAACACGCTATGTAGAAGATAATACCAAAGACAAAGATTATCGAGAAACAACTCAACAAGGTGTTAAGGGTAAGGAAACAAAAACAACTACTTATACGTTGGATACAACGAATGGTACAGTCACAGAAAATGCTCCAACAACGGATACAGAACAACCAACAGAAGAAATTATAACAGTTGGAACAAAACCAAAAGTAGTAGAGACACCAGAGACTCCACAACCAAAACCAGGAGAAACACCGGAAACTCCACAACCAAGCCAACCAACCGCTCCTGAAGAAGCACCAGCTCAACCAGGACAGCCATCTGAGCCTGAAAACCAACCAAATCTTAAGGTAGCCCCACCGACTATCGCTATTGTAGAAGAACCAAATAAAGCAAGTATCGAGGTCAAAGCACCTAAAAAAGATGCGGATACGGTCAAAATTACTTATCCTAAGAGTGATGGCTCTGGTAATGAAGTTCTAACTCTTACCAAGCAACCTAACGGAGAATGGACTTTAGACAAACAACCTGAAAATGTTACATTAGACAAGAAAACAGGTACAGTAACGATTCCACGAGAGTCAGTTGTCAATAAAGAAAAAGTCCAAGCTCAATCCAAGCATAAAACGAGTGGTTATACGCCGTTTGTAGAAGCTGCTTTATCAATCGAAGAAGCAAACCCAGAGTATCCAGTAACGCTGTGGGTAGATGGAGCAGGAACTGAGATTAAGGAAAGAGTAGAAGGCCAAAAAGTAGAGGCTGGGGAAATTCCAGGCTACAAGTGGTTATCTAGTCGTTTAGAAAACGGTCTTTTAACTCATACATTTGAGAAAGTAACGAATGGAACTCCAACTTCACCAAGCTCACCTAGTCATCCAAGGACTCCATCAAGTTCGCCATCAACTTCAACGCCAGAAAAACCAAACAAAGCTGAAACTCCAGTGGTTCGTACAGTATGGCGCGATGAAAACGGAAAAGACTTGAAAGTTCCATCAGTTGATAAGCAAGAAGCTGGTGAGGTTGAAGGCTATGAATTTGTTGAGAGTCACCGTGAGGGAGATGACTTGACAGTTCATGTGTTTAGAAGCAAGCAAGCTCAAACTCCTGCTCCAAAAGACCAAACTCCAAGTCCAGAACAAGCTGCAAGTCCAGCACCATCTAAAGTTTCAGAACAAAAAGGTGAAGCAGTGGCTACAGCTACATCAGAAAAGACAGTAGACAGTGCAACATCTACCAAAACATCTGATAAAGCAGAGTTGCCAAACACAGGTACAGAAGCGAATGCTACCTTGGCTAGCGCTGGTATCATGACCTTGTTAGCAGGTCTAGGACTAGGATTCTTCAAGAAAAAAGAAGACTAAAAACTCATAGTTTTTAAGAAGATGATTCGTCATCTTCTTTTTTTGGCTCATTGTCAACTGTAGTGGGGTGGAGAAAAGCTAATACTCTTCGAAAATCTCTTCAAACCGCGTCAACGTCGCCTTGCCGTAGATATATGTAACTGACTTCGTCAGTCTTATCTACAACCTCAAAGCAGTACTTTGAGCAACCTGCGGCTAGTTTCCTAGTTTGCTCTTTGATTTTCATTGAGTATAAGATTAAGAAGAGGCTGAGAAAAAAGCCTCTCAAATCAGAAAAACGCATAGTATCAGGTGTTCAAAACTTGAGACTATGCGTTTTCGTTTTATTGTGGGAAGATTTACTTTATTTTCTCCGGAAGTTGAGTTTTGGTCCAGTCTCTTTAAATTATATGTTATCTTAAATTCAGAACAGAACATTATAACTTATAAAACATTGCTAGAAATTGATTCGACTTTACTATCCTATTTGTTCAGAGTTTATTTCCTTTTGCTATAAAGTTTGAATTTCTTTTGTTTTTTCTACTCTTTTTCCGAATAAATAGATAGAAGCATCAAATCTAGCAAATTAGATTAAAAAATGTGCTATAATGAAAGGAGAGCAAACATGACTGTACGTCATCCGGGCATCAGCCCAACTAATGACT
>NZ_JBBJZY010000025.1:0-19305 GCF_038148955.1 Streptococcus pseudopneumoniae | reverse complement strand
AATGCGGTTAATTTTTGATTTTTTATTACATTTATACAAGAGTTGAAAGCGTTCAATAGAACATTGCTTTTTATTTTTCAAGTAAGCTGAGCGCTTCAGCATCCGCAATAATCGTCACATCAGGGTGATTTTGCAGGCTACTTGCTGGGAGGTTCTCAGTCACTGGACCAGACACTGTTCCGGCAATGGCTTCTGCTTTTGATTCACCGTAAGCAAAGAGAATAATTGACTTGGCATCCAAGATGTTTTTAATCCCCATTGAAATGGCTTGGGTTGGAACATCTTCAATTTTATCAAAGAAGCGAGCATTGGCTTCGATAGTAGACTGGTCAAGCTCTACTAGATGCGTTTGACTGTCAAATGGAGTGCCAGGTTCGTTAAATCCGATATGTCCATTGCGACCGATTCCCAAGATTTGGAGGTCAACTGGATGGTCAGCCAAAATTTGGTTGTAACGTTCAACTTCAACTTCAGCATTGTCCTTAACCCCACGAGGCAAGAAACTTTCTTTAAATGGTTTTTGGTTAAACAGGTTTTCTTGCATGAAGTAACGATAAGACTGTGGGTTGTCCCCATCAAGGCCTACATACTCATCAAGGTTGACACTGGTTAGATTTGAAAAATCAAGGTCACTCTCAACAATTTCCTTGTAAAATTCAAGCGGACTGCTTCCTGTCGCAAGTCCCAATGTTTGAGCACCATTTGCCAACTTTTCCTTCAAAATCTCAAACGCAACTTTTCCACCTTCAACTTGGTTTTCAACTTTAATAACTTTCATCTTTTCATCCTCCGTTTTAATCTATATTTATTATATGGTATAGACCAATTTTTGTCAAGTGAAAACGATTTAATTTCTAAAAAAAGAGCGACTATACTTGAAACATGTTATAATGGATAAGATTAGAACTTAGAAAGAATGAACAGATATATGAATACAGCTGATTTTGATTTCCACTTACCAGAGGAATTGATTGCCCAAACACCCCTTGAAAAACGGGATTCCTCTAAACTCCTCATCGTCAACCGGGAAACTGGAGAAATGCAGGATAAACACTTCCACTCTATTATTGATATGCTGGAACCTGGTGATGCCCTTGTTATGAATGATACTCGCGTTCTCCCTGCCCGCCTTTATGGTCAAAAGGAAGAAACTGGGGGTCATGTGGAACTTCTCCTCCTAAAAAACACTGCTGGAGATGAGTGGGAAGTTCTGGCAAAACCTGCCAAACGTCTCAAGGTTGGTACTCGTGTCAGCTTTGGTGATGGTCGCCTCAGCGCTGTCGTTACGGAGGAATTGACCCACGGGGGCCGCATTGTCCGCTTTGAGTACCAAGGAATTTTCCTAGAAGTCTTGGAAAGTCTGGGAGAAATGCCTCTGCCACCTTATATCCACGAAAAACTGGATGACCGTGAACGTTATCAAACCGTCTACGCCAAGGAAAGTGGCTCTGCTGCTGCACCGACTGCTGGATTGCACTTCACCAAAGAACTGCTAGCAGAAATCCAAGCCAAGGGTGTTCATCTGGTCTATTTGACTCTCCATGTCGGGCTCGGAACCTTTAGACCTGTTTCTGTGGATAATCTGGACGAACACGAAATGCACTCAGAATTCTATCAGCTTTCTGAAGAAGCAGCTGCCACCCTTCGCTCTGTTAAAGAAAATGGTGGTCGTGTCATCGCTGTTGGAACCACTTCTATCCGCACACTGGAGACTATTGGTTCCAAGTTTGATGGGCAAATCCAAGCAGATTCTGGCTGGACCAACATCTTTATCAAACCTGGTTACCAATGGAAGGTCGTGGATGCCTTCTCAACCAACTTCCACCTGCCAAAATCAACTTTGGTCATGTTAGTTTCTGCCTTTGCAGGCCGTGAATTAGTCTTAGAGGCCTACCACCATGCCATCCAAGAACACTACCGCTTCTTCAGTTTTGGCGATGCCATGTTTATCTATTGATTTACATAATCAAAAAACGCATATTATCAGGCATTAAAACCTTGATAGTATGCGTTTTGTCATAGATAAAGAATTATACTCTTCGAAAATCTCTTCAAACCGCGTCAACGTCACCTTGTCGTAGGTATGATTACTGACTTCGTCAGTTTCATCTACAACTTCAAAATACTGTTTTGAGCTGACTTCGTCAGTTCTATCTACAACCCAAAAGCAGTGCTTTGAGCAACCTGCGGCTAGTTTCCTAGTTTGCTCTTTGATTTTCATTGAGTATTAAACAAAAAGTGAACAAACCTGAATTCTAATTTACAGAAGACTAGGCTTGTTCACTTTTTTATAGTCGCTATAAGATGATCTTATCTATAGCTTTTTATACATAATTATATATTCAGACATACTATTATCAATTGTGTCGCAGGGAGGAATCTGTTAACGCACCCATTCACCATTATCATTGACTCTATAGCCATCTATACTTGTATTGACCGCTAGCTCACCCGATGCATTTACATAATACCATTTACCACCAACTTGGAACCATTGATTGGCTTTCATAGAACCGTTGCTGTTGAGGTAGTACCATGAACCATTATTTTGTAGCCAACCTGTCTACATGGAACCATCAGTGTTATAGAAATACCACATACCGTTTTCTTGTTTCCAGCCTGTTGTTGGAGCAACTGGTTTAGCTGGTTCTACTGCTGCATCTGTTCCTTGATTAGATGTAACAGATACAGGATACGAAGGAATAGATGATTTCTTAGGAACAACAACTTTTTCAGGTTCTCTCGTACCTCTCCTTATACGTCTTTTTACCATCTCTTTTCTTGTTTGACGAGAGGTATGCTCAGTGACTGTCCCATCTTCTTCATCTACAGCATAGGTTGTAGTAAGCGTAATTTCACCAATTTCTCCTGCTTCTTCTACTTCTTGACCTTTATCAAGAGTTGGGTCATCGAGATATTCTGTTTCGATTGGAATAGCCTTTGTTTCAACACTATCCTTAGCTGGAACTTTAACGATAATATTTCCTACTTCATCAACATCAGTCTCCGGTTCCTCTCCTTTACGGCGGGTATCGTCTTTAATAAATGTCACTCCTGTTCAATCAGCATGAACAAAACTTGTATTCAAGATTCCTCCTAAAAATAAAGTTAGCCCGATTATTACAGAACCAAAAATCTTTCCGAGTTTACGTAATGCTTAGCGCTTATTGGGATTAGATTTTGCCATTACATCCTCCTTCTAAAAGTTACTACAAAGCGATTTTTTAACTAATACTAAACAAGATTAAAGAAGGAACTAGAACATCTGTCTTGTACTAATCAATATGCTATTTTAAAGTTGTAAATAAGCTTGGGATGCCAATTATTATATTTACAATAAATAGTTGACTTAGATGGAAACAGAAAAAATTCACTAGTCTTCCCTACTTATACCATAATAAATAAGATCCGCAAGATAGCCTTTTCTCTCCACACCATTGGTAATAGTTTTTAGATAAGACATTCCAGCCTTCTCCATGACACGACCAGAAGCTGGATTAAGACTGGCGTAACGAGCTCTGACTTTTTGAAAGCCTGCTTGAGTAAAACAAAAGTCTAACACAGCTTTCAAGGCCTCCGTCATCATACCACGACCCCAATAGTTTTTTCCTAAAATATACCCAATTTCACAACAAGAATCATTCTCATCCATTTCAACGATGCTGATATCTCCGATCACTTTCTCTGGATTTTCTTTGAGACAAATGGCCCATTTGTAATAGTTGGGATTGGTATAGGAAGCAACCCAATTGCGAATCGAGTTTCGAGTGATTTCGACATCAGGATGGGGATCCCAGGTGACGTAGGTTAGATTCTCAGCAGATGAAGCCCAATTCTGAAACATGGCTTCTGCATCACTCTCCACAAATCTTCTTAAAATCAAACGTTCTGTTTGTAATATTTGTGTACCGATAGATTTCACGATACTACCTCACTTTCTGATAGATGATTCTCTGTCCAATCTCCATTGAAATTTGTTTTACTTTTTAATTTCAAGGTAATAAGCTAAAAAGGCCCACTGGACCTTCTCTCACTTTCTCATTTCTAGGTGAGAGGCTAAAAACCTCCACTGGAGGTTATTCTTGCTCTCGAATTTCAAGGCAAGAAGCTAAAAAGGTCCCCCGGACCTTTTTACTCCCAAAAGTCATCAAATACGGTGATTGGTAGGTGGCGTTTGTGTTGGCCTTTGTGCCACCAGTTTTCGATTCTTGTTTGAGCTTCTGGGCTGATTGTTTTGCCTTCTAGATAGTCGTCAATCTCTTCATAAGTGACTCCGAGAGCCACTTCGTCAGCTAAGCCTGGTTTGTCTTCTTCTAGGTCTGCTGTTGGGATTTTTTCATAAAGGGCTGGGTCTGCACCAAGTTCCTGCAAAAGTTGTTTTCCTTGACGTTTATTGAGGCGGTAAAGAGGAAGAATATCCGCACCACCGTCACCAAACTTGGTAAAGAAACCTGTGATATTTTCCGCAGCATGGTCTGTCCCAATGACCGCTCCGCTATGGGCACCAGCAAGGGCATACTGAGCAATCATACGGCAACGAGCCTTGATATTGCCCTTGTTAAAATCTGAAACAGGACTACCTGTTGCTTCAACTGCAGCTGTCATGGCGTCTGCTGATTCCTTGATATTCACCACCAAGCTGACATCTGGTTGGATGAAAGCTAGGGCTTTTTGAGCATCTGCTTCATCGGCTTGCACTCCATAAGGCAGGCGGACAGCGATAAATTTGTAGCTGTCATCTCCTGTCTCTGCTCGCAGTTCTTCCATAGCTAATTGGGCCAATCGACCTGCCAAGGTTGAGTCTTGTCCTCCAGAAATCCCTAGTACAAAGGTTTTAAGGAAGGGATGTTTTTTCAAGTATCTTTTTAAGAAATCAATGGAACGACGGATTTCTTCCTGGGCATCAATCACTGGTTTCACACCCAGTTCTTGGATAATCGTTTCTTGCAAACTCATTCTTCTTCTCCTTCACCAAGGGCTTCCTTGCGCATCTTATCAATCAAGTCCATCTTGTCTTGCCATACATCACGCGCCAAATCCACTGGATAATGTTGAGGATTCAGCACGCGCTTGTACTCATCCCACAACTTGTCAAATTCCTTACGAGCATAATCCTGAATCTCAGTCAAGCTAGGCAGGTTGTAAATCAATTTCCCGTCTTTGAAAATACCCACCAAGAGAGGAACAGCATCAAAATTACGAACGGTCTTCTTGATGTATGTATAAGTCGGATGGAACATCTTGATTTCTGTCATGTCGCTCACATCCACACCATCATAAGTGATGTAGTCACCTTCTGACTTGCCTTTTTCACGACTGGTAATGCGCCACACCTGCTTCTTACCTGGCGTCGACACTTTTTCCGCATTATTAGACAGCTTGATGGTATTGCGCATTTTCCCATTTTCATCTTCGATTGCAACAATCTTGTAAACTGCCCCAAGAGCTGGCTGGTCATAGGCTGTAATCAGCTTGGTACCCACGCCCCAGACATCAATCTTGGCCTTTTGCATCTTGAGGTTGAGGATGGTATTTTCATCTAGATCATTAGAAGCATAAATCTTAGCCTCTGTAAATCCAGCCTCGTCCAGTTGCTGACGGACTTTCTTAGAAATGTAGGCAATATCCCCAGAGTCAATCCGCACACCCATAAAGTTAATCTGATCGCCCAGTTCACGCGCCACCTGAATGGCCGCTGGCACACCGATACGAAGGGTGTCATAGGTATCCACAAGAAAAACGCAATTTTTGTGGGTCGCAGCATAAGCCTTGAAAGCCTCATAGTCATTGCCATAAACCTGTACCAAGGCATGGGCATGGGTCCCCAAAACAGGAATATCAAAGAGCTTACCAGCACGCACGTTGCTAGTTCCATTGGCACCACCAATCACCGCTGCGCGTGTTCCCCAGATAGCCGCATCCATTTCTTGAGCCCGACGTGTTCCAAACTCCATTAAAGGTTCATCTTCAATGACTGAACGAATACGAGCTGCTTTAGTAGCCACCAAGGTCTGGTAGTTGACGATGTTCAAAAGAGCCGTTTCGACCAATTGACATTGGGCTAGAGGGCCTTCAACTTGCACAATCGGTTCATTAGCAAAAACCAAGTCCCCTTCTTGGGCAGAACGAACGGTCAGCTCCAACTTGAAATTGCGGAGGTAGTCCAAGAATGCCCCATGATAGCCTAGAGACTCCAAATAGGCAATATCACTATCTGAAAAACGCAAGTCTTCAAGATAACTCACAATTCTTTCCAAACCTGCAAAAACCGCATAGCCATTCTTAAAAGGCTGTTGGCGGAAATACACCTCAAAGACCGCCTTTTTATTGTGAATCCCTTGGTCAAAGTAAACCTGCATCATGTTAATCTGATACAAGTCCGTGTGCAATGTCAAACTATCATCTGGATACATACTTTTCCTACTTCCTTAACTAGAAATACATGAAAATTTTCAAAAACTTTCATGTATTCCAATAAATTAGTACTATTATATCACATTTTAGCTGGATTGAGAAAAGAGTAACAAGCTATTCACCACTCTCCAGTTCATCCATATCTTGTTCAAACTTTTTCTGAGCCCATTCGCCATAGCTCTTAAGACCAAGATTGCCAATAAAGACCCAGGGAAGGTAAATGACATAAGTAATTGCCCAAGCAGATAGGTATTTAACGTTCAAAGGATTGTGCTGATAAATTTCTATGTTGAATTGATAATTCTGTAACATCAAAAGAGCCGTAATAGCCAAGGTTAGACAAAAACAACCCAAAATCGTAAAATGAAAACGACTATAGTAGTTCACACCCAAATCTCGAGCACGGCCGAAAAAGTAAAAAGTTCCAATAATGATAATGATGAGAATCATTCTCGGATTAAAAAGACTTGGTGCTAATACTGCAATCATATAAGATAAAAGCAAGAAAGCTATAGAGATATAGAAACTTTCAGCCCCCGCTTTATTGATCAATTGTTCTTCTCTTTCGTCTAGTAATTGATAATAAAAAAATCTATTTTTCATCTTCTTCCTCCCAAAATAATTGATCCAAAGTTTTGCCTAAACATCTGCAAATGGACTGGCAGAGCGAGAGACTGGGATTGTATTTCCCCGCCTCTATCAAACCAATAGTCTGGCGCGTCACCCCGACAGCCTCTGCCAGTTGACCTTGTGTTAAATCAAGCTCCACACGAGCTAATTTTAATTTTATATTTTTAGCCACCTGCGTCCTCCTTTTAATTTTAAAAGTTGCGCCTCTTTTCAACAACATTATACCATATATCTAACTTAATGCAATATATAAATGTCATTTTGTAAAATTTTATTAACAAAAAAACTCTACCACAAAAAGATAGAGAGTTTTGAGTCTAAATATAGGATTTCAAAATATCGACGACATCACTTCTTTTCTTGACTTTATCACTTAAAAAAAGAAAAAAGAACAGCTAACCCCTTGCACCACAAGGGATTTCGCCATTCTTTAATCTCGTTTAAGTGTTGTATATGGAGCTTTGCATAATTTTTTAAAACTAAACAACTACATTAAGCTCGAACTGTGACACTAGTTCCATCTTCCTTATAAAGATTGATAAGCCCCTCTTTAAGAGCTCGAACCATGTCTCCAGCTTGAACAGGTTGTGGCACCTTAATAGTCAATAGTTCCATTGGATTTGGGGCGCGGTCGATTTTATTGCCTTTGGCATCGTGCAAATCTTCAATATAGGTTTCAAAATGACGGAAACCTGGGCCGTAAAACTCTACTTGGTCGCCTTCGTTAATAACGTTCCGTTGACGAATAGTTGCTGTCTGGGTTGCTTCATCATAAGCTACCACTTCAGCAACAAACTTGTACTCAGGGATTTTACGGCGAGCACCAAACAACTGCTCATTTTCAGATGGTGTACTGTAGTAGAAACCTGTAGCCAATTCACGTTGGGCAACCTTCCACATTTCGTCCACCAAATCTTGTTTGATAGCTTCAAACTTTTCAGGACTTTCAAGATAGGCATCCACAGCAGCCTTGTAGCAGTTGGTTACTGTTGATACGTAGTGAATAGACTTCATACGACCTTCAATTTTCAAACTGTCTACACCGTTTTCAATCATATCTGGGATATGGTCAATCATAGACATATCAACGGCTGACATTGAAAATTCTTCAGGAATTTCACCTTTCAAGCTCTTGCGTTCTTGACCAAATGGCATATCGTAAAGATCGTACTTCCAACGGCAAGACTGAGAACAACCACCACGGTTGGCATCACGCATACTCATGTGGTTGGAAAGAGTACAACGACCAGAGTAAGAAATACACATGGCTCCGTGGACAAAGGCTTCAATCTCAACATCTGTACGTTTGCGAATTTCAGCTAACTCTTCCATCGAAACCTCACGCGCCAAAACGACACGAGTCAAGCCCAGTTCTTTCCAGAACTCAAGAGTTTCATAGTTAGTGGCACTTGCTTGGGTAGAGAGGTGGATTTCAAGACCTGGTGCTTCTGTCGCTGCAATCATAATCAAGGCAGGATCAGACACGATAACTGCCGCAATGCCGATATCACGTAGTTTACGGAACCACTCACCAGCACCAGCTTCATTTCCTTCGTGCATAACCATGTTGGCAGCCACATAGACCTTAGCTCCATATTTGGCCGCAAACTGGACTCCTTCTTCCATCTGTTCAAAGGTAAAGTTTCCGGCACGGCTACGGAGACCATAGGCCTGACCACCGATAAAGACAGCATCTGCTCCATATTGAACAGCTACCTTTAGCTTCTCTAAAGTCCCTGCAGGTGATAAAACCTCAGGACGTTTTAATGTTTTTGTCATGTTTTCTCCTATTTGCAATATAAAAGTTTGACGTTTTTCCTTCTCATTTTATAGTAAATAAGCCATAAAATCAAGCCTAGACAGATTGTTTTGACAATTCTAATCTTTTAGACTTTGCATAATAACTGTTAAACTGTCGAAAATTAACCCAGTTTTAACAGGTAGTCAAAAAGTCTAGAAAAGTAAAAACCAGTACCCAAAGATACTGGCTAGTAAAAATACATAAATGAGTCCTTAGATGACTACTCCCACTCTATTGCTCATATAATGTAAAAGGATTGATACAGCCTAGAATATCGCTTTTTTATTTATTGTTCTGATATAAAACTGTTAGAATTGATTTGTTGTTTTATACCCAAATATGAATAGAGAAGTAGCTAGTAAGTTGAATAACATATGTGGAAAAATGGGAAATAGCAATATTACTAGAACTTTTAGAAACAATCAATATTTAAAAAGAAAAATGCTCAAAGAATTTATTAAACCATGTTATAATAGATATAGCTATAATTTTATTTATAACAAGGGGATAGAAATGACCGAATTAAAAGAAAAAATCGAAAAATTAGCTAAGAAATATTCTGATAACTTAAACATCAAAGTTCAAAAGAGAGTTCGTGAAATGGCAAAAGATAATAAGAGCCATTATTTGATATACAGAGTTTTAGGTATTTCATTTGAAGAAGGAGAAAATATCGATTTGTATCAAAATAAAGGTCGTTTTTTATACAAATATGCTGGTTCATTTTTAGAAGAAGCTGCAGTACTATGCTTTAACGAAAAATTTGGTACAGAAAATGCTAAAAAAGTTAAAATTCCTAATTCTGAAGGTACCAAACCTAAAACTTTTGAAATTGATTGTTTAGTTGAAGAAAAACACGCATACGAAATAAAATGGCGGGATGCAACTACAGATGGAGACCATATAACTAAAGAACACACTAGAATAAAAGTTATTCATAACAAAGGATATATACCAATTCGGTTAATGTTCTACTATCCAAATAGAACTCAAGCTATAAAAATTCAGCAAACTTTAGAAACTTTGTATAACGGTATTGGAGGGCAATATTATTATGGAGATTCTGCCTGGGAACATTTAAAAGCAGTGACCGGTATTGATTTACTTAGTATTCTAACAGATATTGCAGATAAAAAAACAGGGGTAAAATCAAAATGACAGTATTAAAAGGAGATAACTTAGAAATATTAAAAACTATTGAATCCTCAAGTATTGATTTAATCTATATGGACCCTCCTTTCTTTACACAGAAAACCCAAAAATTATCTAATAACAAAAATATTATGTATTCATTTGAAGATACATGGACTTCGATTGAGGATTACAAAGAATTTTTGTCTGTAAGATTAGAAGAATGCAAAAGAGTGCTAAAAAATAGTGGCAGTATTTTCGTTCATTGTGATAAAATTGCAAATCATCATATTAGATTAATTTTAGATAATGTCTTTGGAGCAGATATGTTTCAAAGCGAAATTATATGGAACTATAAACGGTGGTCTAATTCAAAAAAGGGATTATTGAACAATCATCAAAACATTTACTTTTATTCAAAGTCAAAAGATTTTAAATTTAATACAATTTTTACAGAGTATTCTTCTACTACAAATATCGACCAAATACTAGTGGAACGAAAACGAGATGGAAACTCTAAAACTATATATAAAGTTGATAATAATGGTAACTATATTCTAGCAAAAGAGAAAAATGGAGTTCCCCTTTCAGATGTTTGGAATATACCATTTCTTAATCCAAAAGCTAAAGAAAGAGTAGGTTATCCTACACAAAAGCCTATTCTGTTATTAGAACAAATTATAAAGATTGCTACTGATAAAAATGATATAGTTTTAGACCCATTCTGTGGAAGTGGAACTACTTTAGTAGCCTCCAAGATTTTGAATAGAAATTATATGGGGATTGATTTATCTGAGGAAGCTATCAATATAACTCAGCAACGTCTGGAAAATGTTATAAAAACAAGTTCAAATTTATTGAATAAAGGAATCGAAGCATATAGAACCAAAACTGAGGAAGAGGAAAACATTCTTAAATTATTACAGGCAAAAATTGTTCAAAGAAATAAAGGAATTGATGGTTTTTTACCTAAACATTTTCAAAAAAAACCGATACCTATAAAAATTCAAAAAAATAATGAATGCCTGAATGAAAGTATCTCTTTATTACAGAATGCTATAAACTCTAAAAAACTTGATTTTGGAGTAGTTATAAAAACTCATTCAGATAATTTATTATTTGATTTTGATACGATTCCTGAAAATATAATAGTAATTGACCATTTTGAACTTACCATCGAAAAATGGTTAAGTAAAAGTCAACAGTTACTATAGTTTGCAAATTATTTACAGAAAGAACAAAAAATGCTCTGAAACACTAATTTCAAAGCATTTTTTGTTAGTTTAAAATTATTCCCACTCAACTGTTGCAGGTGGTTTACTTGTAATATCGTAGACGATACGGTTAACGTGATCTACTTCATTTACGATACGTACTGAGATTTTTTGAAGGACATCCCAAGGAATTTTAGCGAAATCAGCTGTCATACCATCGATAGAGGTGATAGCACGGATAGCAATTGTGTAGTCGTACGTACGACCGTCACCCATAACCCCAACTGAACGAACACCTGTATTAACTGTGAAGTATTGCCAGATATCGCGGTCAAGACCAGCTTTGGCAATTTCTTCACGAAGGATAGCATCTGATTCACGAACGGTTTCAAGTTTCTCTTCAGTGATTTCACCCATGACACGGATAGCAAGACCTGGTCCTGGGAATGGTTGGCGCCATACGATATGATCTGGCATACCAAGCTCTGTACCAAGGGCACGAACTTCGTCCTTGTAAAGAGTGTTAAGTGGTTCAATCAATTCAAACTGCATGTCTTCTGGAAGACCACCAACGTTGTGGTGTGACTTGATAGTTTGGGCCGTATCCGTACCAGACTCGATAACGTCTGTATAAAGAGTTCCTTGAGCAAGGAATTTCACATCTTTGAGCTTGCTTGCTTCATCATCAAAGACATAGACAAACTCGTTACCGATGATTTTACGTTTTTGCTCAGGATCAGAAACACCGGCAAGTTTGTCAAGGAAACGTTTAGCAGCATCTGCTTTGACGATATTCAAACCAAACTTACCACCAAGCATGTCCATAACTTGGTCTGCTTCCCCTTTACGAAGAAGACCGTGGTCTACGAAGATACAGATCAATTGATCGCCAATAGCCTTTTGGAGAAGAACCCCAACGACAGATGAGTCAACCCCACCTGAAAGGCCAAGAAGGACACGTTTATCACCAACTGTTTCACGAATTTTTTGGATCTGCATATCAATGAAGTTATCCATTGACCAGTCGCCTTTAGCCTTACAAATATTAAGGGCAAAGTTACGAAGAATATCATTTCCGTATACAGAATGACGAACTTCTGGGTGGAATTGGATACCGTAAATGTGTTTATCTGGGTTTTCGATGGCTGCGTATGGGCAGTCAGCTGATGTACCTGTACGAACAAAGTCAGCAGGAATTTCAGTAACCGCATCACCATGGCTCATCAAAACAGTCTGTTCATCAGGTGTTGATTCAAAAAGCGCTGATGGTGTGTGAGTTAGGGTTGATTGACCGTATTCACGATTCCCAGCGTCACCTGCAGGGACAACTTTTCCTCCAAGTTTATGGGTCAATAACTGCATACCATAACAAATTCCCAAAATAGGAATTCCGAGTTCGAAGATTTCTGGGTCAATATCAAATGAACCATCTTCGTACACAGAGTTTGGACCACCTGAAAGGATGATTCCCACAGGATTGATTTCACGAACTTCAGCAGCTGAAATTTTATGGCTTTTTAGTTCTGAAAAAACACCAATCTCACGGATACGGCGTGAAATCAGCTGGTTGTACTGACTTCCATAGTCCAATACGATGATTTTTTCTACATCTTGCAAATCAGTTGAAATGTTGCTCATCTTTTTCCTTTCTCAAAAGAAATATCTTTTTCCAATATTCTATCACAAATAAGGGCGAATTACCAACTAAACAAGGCGAAGATTGACTTTTTCTAGTTTATTGAGGTACAATAGAGAAAAGATAGAAATGAAGTGAAAAATATGCTACCTGCTTATATGAAAATCCATGATCAGATTAAAAAGGATATTGACGAGCACCGTTGGGCTATTGGTGAGAGGCTTCCCAGTGAAAGAGATTTAGCAGAGCAGTTTGCGGTCAGCCGCATGACCCTCCGCCAAGCCGTATCTCTATTAGTCGAAGAAGGCGTCTTAGAGCGCCGTGTAGGAAGTGGAACCTTTGTATCCAGTACACGTGTACAAGAAAAGATGAGAGGGACAACCAGTTTTACTGAAATTGTTAAGTCCCAAGGTAAAGTTCCCTCTAGCCAGCTCATTTCCTACAGAAAAACCATTCCCAATGAGCAGGAAGTTGCCAAGCTAGGAATTTCTCCTACCGAAAATATTATCCGAATGGAGCGGGTCCGCTATGCCGACCAAGTTCCTCTGGTTTATGAAGTGGCTTCTATTCCTGAAAAATTCATTAAGGACTTTAAAAAAGAAGAAATCACTAGTCATTTCTTCCAGACTCTACAAAAACACGGCTACCGTATCGGTAAATCACATCAGACTATCTATGCTCGCCTTGCTAAAGAAAAAATTGCCCACTATTTAGAAGTTGAAAAAGGACACGCTATTCTTGGTTTAACTCAGGTTTCTTACCTAGAAGATGGTACTGCTTTTGAATACGTAAAAAGTCAATATGTAGGCGAACGTTTTGAATTTTATCTTGAAAATAATTAGATTACTACGCAAAAACTCTCTGTCACGGACGACAAAGAGTCTTTTTATTTTTCTAATAGTAAATCTTTCAAAGAAATCAGGGTTACAGCAAACAATATCATTGCCATACCAAGAAAATCAATAGGATAAAATTGTTCATCCATGATTAGGAAGGCAAAGAAAACCGCCGAGATTGGTTCAATTGAAGCCAACAAACTTGACTTAACCGGTCCTATCAGACTGGCTCCTTTTAGAAAGGCTGTATAGGCAAAGACAGTTCCAATAAAGATAATGCCCGCAAATGCAAAGAGAAAATCAAGACTAGTTGGGATAGTAGCCTCTAGAACTCCTGTAAAAGGAAGGGCGACCAAACCTGCTATGACCATTCCCACACCAATGACCAAGCTGCTCCCCCACTTCTTAATCAAGGCTATGGGCAAAATGATATAAAGAGCGTAAGTCAGAGCAGAAAAGAGACCCCAGAACAGACCTGCAGGTGTAATGGATAACTGGTCCAGTTGTCCATGAGTTGCAATAAGGAAGGTTCCTCCGATGGCTAATATGATGGAAACTATCTCTCCCAGCGTCGGCGCCACCTTATCCTTGATACAGCTATAAATCAAAATCCCAACAGGACAAACATACTGAAGCACCGTCGCGGTTCCTGCATTGGTCTCCTGAATAGCAGTTAGATAGGCGAATTGGTTGAGAAATAGACCAATTAGAGCAAAAATAAGAAGAGACAGCAAACTCTTTCTATCCTTTAAAAAGGCCAGCATTTTATCCTTTGCAGCAGCATAAGCCAAGAGCATGAGAATACCACCAGCGATTAAAAGTCGTAAGTTAGTCAAGACCAGAGCCGAAATTCCGTGTGCCATCAAGTATTGACCACTCGTTCCTGACAAGCCCCAAGCAATACCAGCCACAACTGTTAATAGAGTCCCTTTTAAACTGTTTGACATATCTCTCCTTACTCTTCTTTACGAATCAAGTCCATCACTTGATTGCGGTCTAAAATCCATTGAGCTCTCTCATCCTTTTCATAGGTACGATTTGATAGGAAAATAGCCGCTTCTTGCTTCTGGCGATTCCACATGATAAAGGTACCTGTATAGCCCGTATGGTCTAGCCAATCTCCCTCCAAATTCCATGCCAAAGAACGTTCCTTGTCATCCAAAGGAGAAAAATTTTGACTCAAATCTCTTGCAAAATCATCTGCTAAATAGTGTTCTAAAAAGATTTGTAAATCCTTTACAGTCGAAAACAAACCAGCACTACCAGCATGTCTGCCCAGGAGACGAGCCTTGGGATCATGTACCAGACCTGCCTCTACACTTCTAACTGTTGGAACAGCGAGCTCAACTGGCCCAAACTGGGTTTCCTTCATTCCCCAAGGTTTCCAAACTTGCTCCTGCAAAATCACATCCAGATCTTGATTAAAGATTCTTTCCAAGATAAAACCTAACAGCAAAAAATGGACATCCGAATAAAGAAAGGCTGGCTGACTTCGTCTATTGAGATGAAACATCGCTTCCTTTAATTCAGAAGCTGTTAAAAGGTCTCGATTGGGAATAAACGGATCAAGATCTGTTGCGTGAGTTAAGAGCTGGCGAATAGTAATGTCTGGATAATCACTTTCAGATAAAAAGTCGGTTACTGGTCTGTCAATATCTAATTGACCGTTTTCCCACAAGAAGGTACAAACTGTGCCAACCCCAACAACCTTACTGACACTAGCTAGGTCATAAAACAGTCCTGCCTTAGTCTGCAAGCCATGCTCTGGGTCACTCTGGCCTAAATAGAACTCCGTCCATTGATTGTCCTTAAAATACGCAAAAGAGGCTCCGGGATAAATCCCTGCCTCGATTTGTTCTTCTATCTTTTTAATAATCTTGGTCCGCTTCATACTTCTTCAAACCACAATTCAACATTATTTCTATCTTTACCAAGGAAGAATTTTTCAGACTTAGGAATAAAATATTCTGTAGACTCAAACTTCTTACGAAGACTTGCTATGTCTAATTCATTGACCAGGAACTTGAGCATAGATAAGTCCCAAGTAACCGTATTGTCCACAGTCAAATCCTGCCCCTGTGCTGGGATAAAATCAAGTGACGCCCCAATTTCAGATAGTTCCAAGAAACTATCTACATCCGTTGGGAGGTGTAATTCCATAGAAATTTCAAATTTACTTAAAGAAATTGACTCCAGATCTGTTTGAAATTCTGGCTTTTCTCCTACTTCTACTAGACTTGCTCTGTCATCTTCCGCATGAATCAAAATCAAATCATCTTCTGGTGAGAAAATTTCAAAAGCGTAGCCATTTTGACCTTTATATAATTGATGAATCGAATCTATTTTAGATAAGAGTCCTTCAATTTCCAAGGGATTTTCCACCTTGATAATCAATCTAGCTAGTTTTTTTCTTCCCTCTACCTTACGAGTGCGCATACTTGGAGCTTCTTCTAAAACCAGCTTCTCAAGACCCGTTTGGTCCCCTAGTGACAGAAAGGCTGACTCCTCTAACAAGGCCTTCATTCCAAGGGTTTCAATATAAAATGTTTCATTTAATTTTCTATTATTAACTTTTAAAGTAGGAATAATCCGTACAATTTGATTCACATTCATAAATTCCTCCGTCACTTTTTATTTTAAAGGATTTTAGAATTTTTTACAAGATATTATGCTCAAATTTAACATTATTTAGCTATTTAGTAAAGATAATCTTTCAAGGCTTTTGTCAAAACCTGATAACCGGGAACACTGAGGTGCAATCCATCAGTAGTATAGTCTTTTTTGAGTTGGCCCGCTTTATCTGTCAAACTATCAAAAACTGGCACAAATTCCACCTGCATATAGGCCGACGCAAGCTTTTGATAGGCTTGATTCCATCTCTGAATTTTTTCATTCGAGCGGATATAGACTGTCTGCTTGTACTCCTCTCCTTCATTGACTGGCAAAATGGAAAGCAATTTAATCTCTGTCAGTGGATAATCGCGAGCAATGGATTGAATGATCGCTTCGAGATTATTGAGAGCCTCATTCACAGGTACATCTTTTCCGATATCATTTGTCCCAATCAAAAGGACAATTTTATCTACTGCTCCACCGTACAGATGCGCATCGAGGTTCTCAAGTAACAGCTCTGTCTGATAACCTCGAATGCCTCGATTGACAATCGTCTTTGCAGTCCCAAATAGTTCCTGCAGAGGATAATATTCGACAATGGAATCCCCAATAAAAAGAATGTCTGGCTCTACAACAGAAACCTGATTTAAGTGACGATACTTGGTTTGGATTTTTTCTTGTTCCTTTAGGAGCCAATTTTCTAATAACTGTACTGCCACTTCATTCTTCTTTTTCTAACCAGTTTTCCAAGACTTGATAAACTCCGCCTTGGCTGTTGGCTGGCGCTAGAGCCGTCGCAACAGCTTTGGCCTTATCATCAGCATTTTCCATCGCATAGGCAATTCCAGCCATTTCAATCATTTCAACATCATTTTCACTGTCACCAAAAGCCATGATTTGTTGGGGGTTCAAGTCCCAGCGCTTGAGTAATTCTTCCAAGCCCCATGCTTTATGAATTCCAGCTTGAAGGATATCAATGCAACCATAGCCACTGGATACAGCTCGGACACGACCATCAAAGAGGTCATTGATTTCTTCCAAAACCGAACTCAAACGTTCCTCACCAACAACCATACTCATCTTGAGCACACCACCAAAGAGGTCGGATGTTAATTCATCTACAAAATGCATCCGTTGGTAGAATTTTTCAATCATTTCTGGAGTCATAAAACTTTCAAGGTCTGTAAAAATCGTTCCTTCCTTGACGAAACCACCCTTCATACCCGTTACAACAAATTGATTTTGACACGCTCGCCCCTCGAAATGAGCCAAAGCTTTATCGACAATGGCATCATCCCAAGTCTGAGCTTGAATCAATTCGTTGTTTTCAAAAATACGAGCACCGTTGGCAACAACCAGAACCACTCGATTCACCAAGTGCTCCAGTAGTTGCCTCATGCGGTGAATTTCATTGCCCGTCGCGATGACAAAACGAATTCCCCTTTGATCCAACTGATCTAAAAGCTTTTCCAAGCGTGGGAGATCCAGCTGACCTCTAGCATCCAGCAAGGTCCCATCCATATCTGTCGCAATTACCTTAATCGTCATTTTCTTTCCTCTGAATTCAAGCTAATCCCACTTCAATCCTACATGTTCGTTCATTTCTTTATAGGATGTATCAATTCGTTCCTTAGTCGCTTCATCTAATTGGTCACGATGACTGCCACCCTCGATGAAATCTTCCAAGATATAGGTTTGATAATGATATAAAGGATAGCCTTCTGGTGAAAAGGTTCCCTTTGGTGTTCGATTGACCCAAGTAGGATGAGCTTTAGCTGTTCCGATAGTTGTTTTTCCATCCTTCTTCTTAATGGTCACGTCCATGAGAACGCCACGTTCAGTCCACTTAGCATTTTCTTCATCTCCCATAGATTCAATTCGTTGATTGGAAATGAAGTTCCCCATTGAATAGATAATGAGTTTCTTTTCTCCATCTTTTTCAACCGTTTCAGATGGTTCAACAACGTGAGGATGCCCTCCAAAGATGATATCCGCCCCCCAATCAATCATCTTGTGATAAAGAGCTTTTTGTTCTTCAGTTGGTTCCAATCGATACTCAACACCCATCTGAGGCATGATAATGGTGATATCTGCTTCCTTCTCTGCCCGTTCAATTTCAGCCTTCATCTTATCTTCGTTTAAATCTGAAAGATAACGATTATAGTCTTCCTGAGAAATATACTGCTCAATTCCATTGAATCCATAGGAATAGGCTAATAGTGCAACCTTGATACCATTCACTTCCTTAATGACCAGCGGAGCCTGATCACGTGGTTCATGCGTATAAACTCCGATTGGAGTGATTCCAGCTTTCTCAATAATATCGGCCGTTGAAATAACTCCCTCAATTTGCGAATCCAAAATATGATTATGAGCTAAATCCAGCACATGATAACCTGCATCCTTAATGGCATCCATAACTTCAGCAGGAGCATTAAAGAGAGGATAACCTGCTAAATAATGATCCTTATTAATGGTTCCTTCAAAATCACCAATAGCTAAATCTGCTTGCTTAAGCCAAGGTGTCACATACTCAAAATTCTCATGAAAGTCATAGGTACCGTCTTCTTTTTTAGCTGAAAAGAAAAGTCCATCGTGGTAGAGCAAATCTCCGTTGGCCATAATTCTAGCAGATTTTTCCTCTTCCTGCTCCTGAGACTTTTGCTTAGTCCCTTCTTGAGAAATAGTATCTCGTTTTTGACTGGTCAGAGGCATGCCTTGGAAACTTTCAAACAACAAGACCAAGCCCATTGATAAAGCAACTGCTAGCAAGAGTACCGCCACAAATCCTTTATTGCTCCACCTGCGATAACTCCTAAAAAAGTTTACCAAGCCCTTCATAAAACGAAAAGCTAAACCACCCTGATTTCTATCTTGTCTTCTTTGCATTTTCTCTCCTTTCATTACCTCTACATGATAACACAAAATGACAAGGATTGAAAGTATTACAGCCTTTAGGATTTATAGAAAATAGATAGGATGTTCAATTCATACTCAATGAAAATCAAAGAGCAAACTAGGAAGCTAGCC
>NZ_JBBJZY010000024.1:0-21525 GCF_038148955.1 Streptococcus pseudopneumoniae | reverse complement strand
CACCTAGAGAAGGCGGAAAAATCAAGTTCCCCGCACCAAAAAATATTCCGAACAGGAGTAAACCTGTTAGGGCACCTTTTTTAGCCATGAAAATCTCCTTCATATTTATAAAATACTGACTTAGTATACCATGATTAGGAGTATGAAAAAAGTATCACGAAGTAAATATTGAATGTTTTCAAGATTCTCAAAAATGAGAATTGTCTAAAAATAAAACTCTCCTACCCAGTCCACACCGAGTAGGAGAAAGTCTACTGTTTACAGTTCTTCAAAGGCCAACATGCCACCCTGAACATTGATAACTTCATAACCTTGTTCTGATAAGAATTGGCAAGCACGCGCCGATCTCATTCCAGATTTGCAAATAACATAATGTAACTGATCCCTGTCCAATTGATCATAAGTATCAGCTAATTGACTAAGTGGCAAGTTGTGGGCGCCTTCTAAATGAAGTGCTTCAAACTCATCCACTTCTCTCACGTCCACTAAAGAAAGTTGGTCGTTTTGGTAAAGATGATAAAATGCGTCAAAGGTTATTTCTTTCATTCTTTTTCTCCTAATACTCTTCGAAAATCTCTTCAAACCACGTCAGCGTCGCCTTACCGTGCGTATGTTACCGACTTCGTCAGTTCTATCCACAACCTCAAAGCTGTACTTTGAGCAGCCTGCGGCTAGCTTCCTAGTTTGCTCCTTGATTTTCATTGACTATAAAATGGTTTTAATTCTTTTTTTCAAATCTGGCACCACTTCTGACTCAAACCAAGGATTTTTGGCCATCCAGATTTGATTTCGCGGTGAGGGGTGAACTAATGGAAAATAGGTTGGCAAGTAATTCTGATAATGTTTTACCCGTTCTGTCACCTTGCCACTGATTTTCTCTTGTAAATAGTAGGCTTGGGCATACTGGCCAATCAAGAGGGTCAATTGGATGTCTGGTAATTCTTGCAAGAGCTGCGGATGCCATTTTTCCGCAAAGCCAGCTCGAGGCGGTAAATCTCCTGACTTACCATGTCCTGGAAAGTAAAAATCCATAGGCAAAACAGCAAAATATCCTGAATTGTAAAAAGTATCTTCATCCACACCTAGCCAGTCCCGCAAGCGGTCACCACTTTTATCTTTCCAATAAAGTCCTGCCTCCTGCGTTTTAAGTCCAGGTGCCTGACCGATGATATTGATGCGAGCAGTCTTTGGCGCTGCAAAGAGAGGCTCAATACCACGCTCTGTATAGGTAGCATTCTGCGGATCCGCCATGATAGCCTGCTTGATTCTTTCAATTTGAGACATCTACTTTCCCTCCAAAAAGAAGTCTAAGCATACAATCTCAGACTTCTATCGTTTTATTTGATCAATTCATAAATAGCTTCGGCATAGATTGCTGCTGCTCGGAAGAGATCATCCAAGGCGATAAATTCATTGGCTTGGTGCATGGTATCAATCGAGTCTGGGAACATGGAACCGTAGGCAACACCTCGTTCTAGCAAGCGACCAAAGGTTCCACCACCGATGACTTGCTCGTGACCTTTAAGGCCAGTTTGTTTTTCATAAACATTCAACAAGGTTTGCACAAGTGGATCTTCCATTGGCACATAGTGAGGGGTATGACCGTGCTCAGAAAGGCTAACAGAAGCAACTGGCAAGTTTTCAAGGATTGACTTGATTTGTTCTGGACTTGTTCCTTTTGGATAGCGGATATTAAGGGCAATGGTATTATCAGCGCTTGTTTCATCAAAGCGGAAGACACCGGCATTCATAGAAAGAGCACCCATCTTTTCATCCACATGAGCAATTTTGAGATTTTCACCCTCATGGTCGTTCAAGAGAATTTTAGCAGCGATGTCAAGGTAGTCTTTGGCTGGACCAGCAAAATCAAACTGGTTGAGGAAAAGGGCAAGATAAGTCGCACCATTGACACCTGAAGCAGGCATAGCACCATGGGCTGATTTACCAATAATCGTCACCTTGTATTGACCGTTTTCTTCTTGAAGTTCTCCTCTAAGTTTGTGTTCTGCAACAAAGGCATCTAGTTTAGCTTGCAAGTCAGCCAAATCTCCTGAAACAACAGCTGTTGCTGATTCTGGTACCATGTTTTCACGCAAACCACCTGTGAAGCTATGAAGACGAGCAGCACCTGCATTTTCTCCTACAAAATGTAGGTATTCTGTAATATTTCCTTTTTCACCGTTGATGATAGGGAACTCAGCATCAGGAGAGAAACCGAAATCTGGTTTGGCAAGTCCTACGTGCTCAAAATAGTAGTCCATGTCTGCCCAGCCTGATTCTTCATCTGTTCCAACGATGAAGCGGACTTTCTTAGAAGTTGGAAGACCCAATTCTTTGATGATTTTCAAACCATAGTAGCAAGCTGTTGTAGGTCCCTTGTCATCAGAAGCCCCACGCGCATAAAGGCGACCATCTTTGATAGTCGGTGTGTAAGGATCTGTGTTCCATCCGCTACCAGCTGGTACCACATCCATATGGGCAAAGATTCCGAGAACTTCTTCTCCATCACCAAACTCAAAATGTCCTGCGTAGTTATCAACATTTTTAGTTGGATAGCCATCACGATCTGCAATTTCAAGGAATTTCTCCAAGGCTTTTACCGGCCCAGGTCCAAATGGATGCTCAGCATCAACCTTGCTGTCATCACGTTCTGAGTTGATTTCCAAAAGGCTAAACAAGTCAGCCAAGAGGTCTTCTTTGCGTTTTTCTACTTCTGCTGTAAAATCAATTGCTGTCATTTTTTCTTCTTTCTATCTTTTCTCGATGATTTCATCTACTGGCAAGCGGTAGCTTGGTTCCAATTTTTCGTCTGTATAACCCACTGTGATCAAGAGTTCTGGGCGGAAACGGTCTTCGATTTCCAAAATTTCGTTGGCTTTTGACTTGTCAAATCCAAGAATAATGTTAGAACCAATCCCTTGGTCTGTCAATGCAAGAACCAAATTCATGGCAACCAAACCTGCATTGAGGGCTAGGTAGTCGCTGACCTGTTGTTCATTGTAACGGGCAAATTCAGCAGGCAAATTCTTCATAAAATATTGAAGTTGCTCTTCAGAAAAGTTATTAGCACCACCAACACGAGCAATCTTACGAGCGCGTTTAGCCAGATCTGTGTCTGTAAACAGGGCAATGGTTACAGGCGCTGATGATACCTGTTCAAAGTTTGAACCGTAAGCCAATTTTGCTAGTTCGGCATTTTTCTCACGCACCACTACAAATTTCCAAGGCTGGCTGTTGTGGGCACTTGGTGCCAAGGTTGCAATTTCGATAGCCGTACGTACATCTTTTGGATCAACAGGCTTGTCAGTGAAATGCTTAGTCGTATGACGTTTTTTATTTAATTCAAGAAATTTCATAACCGATTTCCTTTTCTAATTCTACTATTTCCATTCTACCATAATTTGAAAGAGCTTGCAGGGATTTTTCATGATTAAGTTTTTTCTATCACAGACATAAAAGATATATATTGGTTTATCAGGAAAGTTTCTGATAAACTAGCAAGTACTTCACATTTGAATGGAGACATTATGAAAAAATTTAGCCTATTACTAGCCATCATCCCCTTTTTGGTTGCCTGTGGAAATCAAGCTACACCTAAAGAGAGCAGCGCTCAAAAGACAATCGTCGTTGCTACAGCCGGCGATGTGCCGCCATTTGACTACGAAGATAAAGGCAATCTGACAGGCTTCGATATTGAAGTTCTAAAGGCAGTGGATGAAAAACTCAGCGACTACGAGATTCAATTCCAAAGAACTGCCTGGGAAAGTATCTTCCCTGGACTTGATTCTGGTCACTATCAAGCAGCAGCTAATAACTTGAGTTACACAAAAGAACGTGCTGAAAAATACCTCTACTCACTTCCAATTTCGAACAATCCCCTCGTTCTTGTCAGCAACAAGAAAAATCCTCTGACTTCTCTTGACCAAATTGCTGGCAAAACAACGCAAGAGGATACTGGAACTTCAAACGCTCAATTCATCAATAACTGGAATCAGAAACATACTGATAATCCCGCTACAATTGATTTTTCTGGTGAAGACATCGGCAAACGAATCCTTGACCTTTCTAACGGTGAATTTGATTTCCTAGTTTTTGACAAGGTATCTGTGCAAAAGATTATCAAGGATCGTGGTTTGGACCTTTCTGTGGTTGACTTGCCTTCTGCCGATAGCCCCAGCAACTATATCGTTTTCTCAAGCGACCAGAAAGAGTTTAAAGAGAAATTTGATAAAGCGCTCAAAGAACTCTATCAAGACGGAACACTTGAAAAACTCAGCAACACTTATCTAGGTGGTTCTTATCTCCCAGATAAATCTCAGTTATAATAATACTCTTCGAAAATCTCTTCAAACCACGTCAGCTTCGCCTTGCCGTAGGTATATGTAACTGACTTCGTCAGTTCTATCCACAACCTCAAAACAGTGTTTTGAGCAGCCTACGGCTTGCTTCCTATTTTGCTCTTTGATTTTCATTGAGTATAAGATATATTAAAAGCGATTGGACTAGCCAATCGTTTTTAGTTTGCATTGGTTATCTTAGGGAACTTTTACAAAAAATCAAAATAATTCTTCACATCTTCTGTATACCCATGCTTTTCTATTAAGCTGGCTAAGAGTTCCAGATTGTGTCCCTGATAGTTATCTTCACGACGTAGCTCTTCATACATTTCGATAAAGGGAATCCCCTTGGACTTTGCCAATTCTAACTCAGCCTCGTAATCATAAGCGACTTTACAAAATTGGATATTTACCAATTCCCCATCTTCAACTTCTATCACGGTATACTGGGCACGGTGATTTTTTAACGCTTCCCAATTAAAATAGGGCATGCCAATCGACCCTGGATTGATGATTTGTTGCCCTTGACTGCCATAACGAAGCAACTGCTTGTGAACATGACCATAGACTGCCACGTCAACTTCATCATCTAGGAGTTGGTCAAATTTCTCTGTATCATTCTCAACTAGCAAGTCACCACCATAGTTCTTATTTGGCAAATTATGAGAAAGAGAAAAGCGCATTCCGTCAACTTCTTTCTTTTCTAGCAAAGGTAAGCTTCGTAGCCAAACGAACATTTCAGGATCCATTCGCTCCATCAAAAACTGGGTCAATCGCATGAGCTGGATTTCTTGTGGATTTTCCAAACCGTATTGCCCATCCAAGACCTCCAGGACACAATCATCCCAATTGCCTCGAACACTGGCTGTGATAGGAAGGTCCTTTATCAGGGCGACTAAGTCATTTGCGCCTGGACCAGGAAGAAAAATATCTCCCAGAAGCCAGTATTCACTGACTCCTTGATTTTTAGCATCTGCAATCACTGCTTCTAGCGCCGTCGCATTGCCATGAATATCTGATAAAATTGCGATTTTATGGTTCATGATGGTCTCCTTCTGTTTGATAATCTACTCTTTCTTCCGCCACTTGAGCTAATTCCACTTCTTCCTGCGGGTTCAACTTTCTTTTCACAGCCTCTGCGACAAGTCTAGGTACCCCAACTTCGACAATCTCATCCACACTGGCTTCCTTGATTTTAGTTAGAGATTTGAAATGCTTCATGAGATTTTGCTTGCGTTTAGGTCCCAGACCTTCAATTCCATCCAGTTGTGATGAAAAGGAATTTTTTGAGCGCAGTTGGCGGTGGAAAGTAATGGCAAAGCGGTGCACCTCATCTTGAATGCGTTGGAGGAGGAAAAATTCCTGAGAATTGCGAGACAAGTCCACCACCTCAAGCGGATCTCCAAAGAGCAGCTCATGGGTTTGGTGTTTGTCATTCTTTTGCAGACCTGCAATTGGAATATCCAAACCTAGTTCCTCTTGGATGACTTGCTTGGCGATATTGACTTGACCTTGTCCCCCATCAATGACAATCAAATCTGGAGGAGTCAAACCGTCACGCTGTACTCGACCATAGCGTCTGCGAATGACCTCTCGCATACTAGCATAGTCG
The DNA here is from genome assembly GCF_038148955.1 of Streptococcus pseudopneumoniae. GTDB lineage: Bacteria > Bacillota > Bacilli > Lactobacillales > Streptococcaceae > Streptococcus > Streptococcus pseudopneumoniae_T. Next base: position 15,576 of record NZ_JBBJZY010000024.1, on the reverse strand, counting down.
TCTGGCCCGACTACGGTCTTGATTTTATACTTACGGTAATCCTTCTTACTAGGTTTTCCGTTGACAAAGACTACCATGGCTGAAACAGGACTAGTTCCCATGATATTGGAGTTATCAAAGGATTCGATGCGGACTGGTGTCGGAATTTGGAGCAAGCGTCCTAGATTTTCAATAGCCCCCTGTGTCTTTTCGACAGATTTCTCTAGCAGATTGAATTTCTGCTCTAGGCTGACTCGAGCATTCTTTATAGCCAGATTGACCAGTTGTTTTTTTTCTCCACGTTGAGGTTTGAGAATCTTGGTATCCACCAAGGCCTTGACAGCTTCTTCGTCAATATCCTGCGGAATCAATACTTCATTGGGAACCAGGTGAGATTTTTCTTGATAAAACTGCCCCACATAGGTCAAGAAGTCCTCATCCGGATCATTGTAGTAGGGGAAGAGATTGACATCGCGCTCAATGAGCTTGCCCTGACGAACAAAGAAAACCTGAACACACATCCAGCCCTTGTCCACATAGTAACCAAAGACATCCCGATTTTGGAGATCCTTGGCCATAACCCGTTGCTTGGTCCGAAGCGTTCCAATGGCCTGAATCAAATCACGGTATTCCGCTGCACGTTCAAATTCCATAGTCTGAGCTGCCGCAGTCATTTTTCCCTTGAGGTCATCGATGATTTTATCATCCTGCCCTTTTAGGAAATCAGAAACCTCCTGAGCCATGGACTTGAAATAGGCCTCATCCTTCTTACAGATAGTGTGGGCCATGCATTGACCGATATGGTAGTAAAAACAAACCTTAGAAGGAGGATTGGTACACTTACGAAAAGGGAAAATCCGATCCAGCAACCGCTTGATTTCATTGGCTGCCCCCACATCTGGATAGGGACCAAAGTAAAGACCACCGTCCTTCTTGACCTGACGGGTGATAATCAAACGAGGATAGCGCTCATTGGTGATTTTGATGAAAGGATAAGACTTATCATCCTTGAGCATGATATTGTATTTGGGCTTATTTTCCTTGATCAGGTTGATTTCTAGGAGAAGTGCCTCAATATTAGACTCCGTAACAATAAATTCAAAATCCACAATTTCAGACACCAAGGCCTCTGTCTTAGTATCGTGACTCCCACGAAAATAAGACCGCACACGGTTACGCAGATTTTTAGCCTTTCCTACATAGATAATGGTGCCGTTTTTATCCTTGTGAATGTAGCAACCAGGGCTGGTCGGCAAGAGCTCTAGTTTTGATTTAATCAAGTTGTTCATAATTCCATTATAGCAAAAAAGTAGGGAAAGATAGTCCCCTACTCATTGGTCTCATATATTTTTCGAAGGTTTGCAACATCCTCTTCCTGAATACCATAAAAGGAACCCGCAGGTTGCATCACAGACTTCTCATCTGTATGATCCAAGCCAATCGCATGCCCCAACTCATGTTCTGCCGTATGGACAATGCGCTCATAGGAATAACCATAGTCTGGATTGGACAGATAATAATGATTCAGCCGCACCCTTACAGACACGAATTGTCCCGTCAAGAGATTGGTCTGACTTTCAGCCTCTCCTGCCACAGGAGTGTTTCCGTCGTTCATCTCAGTAGCCAAGATATCCGCCTTGCTGGCCTCAGTCACGAGTTCAAAGTTAAAAGCACCAGTTTGATTCCAGTTATGGATCGCTTCTACATAAGCCTCTTGAAAGCGTGAATCCATCTGAGGATCCAAGTAAATACGAGCAGAAGCCTGTGGCCACCTTCCTTCAGAATGCTGGTGGCTATCTGTCTGGTTCAACTTAGGCAGTTGCCCTGTTTTTTCCCATTGGTTAATACTTTGTTGACCAATTTTTACTGACCGCTCTGCTTGCTTTAGCGCTCCTTGAAAATCCCCGTTCAGATACCAGAGAAATCCAAAAGCAAGAGCACACAAAAGCAAAACAATCCAAAACAAACGCCAAATAAAAGAAAAGAAAGCCCCTATCAAACGAAAAAGCCAGCGCATGTCCCTCCACCTTTCTAGCAAATAAAGATTATTTTACTAAAACAAGCTGAAAGAAAGCTAAATACTGGCTTGTTCATCTTAACGTCCTAATATTTTTTTGACTAACTGAATAGCTTTGTATTTTAAAGGCGATGGATGGTAACGGAAAGTACCTGCTTTACGTACAATATAGCCATTAAAATTCTGTTTAAAACGCAAAACACCATCACTTCCATCAAAAATCCCTTGAATGCCTAGGAAGTTGTATTTAGGTATTCCACGTTTTATACTTTCCAACATAATATATTTTTGAAGCAGTGCAGGGGCATAGAATTTATTAAACTCAGTGTAGGAACCACTAAAGAGATAAGTCGTTTCCTGAGGCATATAAACAAATAAACTCCCAGCTAAAACAATATCTTCTTCCCCATATTTTTCAATCAAGTCTCGCGCTTCTGCTTTTCGAACTTCAAACGTTTCAAATTGACTAGAATATTCTCTCAGTTGATTTTGTTTTTTCTCAGAATGAGGATTTTTACTCAAATCAAGTCGCAACTTGTCCAAGATTTCTTCTAGTTTACTTTGTTCACCTTGCAATTTGCTCATATAGTCCGAAAAATTCAAGCTTGCTATGAGAAACTCCGCTTGTTCTCCAAAAGCATCATAAAAATGCTCATAATATTCTAAACTTTTATCACTATATTCTCTACGTTCAGAGGTTTCTTTTGTGATATTCTTAAAAATCGATAGTTCTTCACGTTTTAACTTTTTCAACCGAATGCCAAAGGTTTCAGCCTTTTTCACCAAGGGTTTCCCTTTTTTGCTAAAACTTTTAAGCAAATTCTTTTCAGTTAATTCAGTCAAATCTTTATAGTATAACCAATCTGGCTCTCCACCTGGATACCCTGTCGTCAATCCATCAAACTGATAACCTAAATCAGTCAAATCTTGAATCATACTTTTTTTCTCAACATCTATCGGATTACCTTGGCTATCAAAAGTTTGATAAGTTTCATAAGGTTTTACAAGCAACTCTAATACACCATTTTGCTTGGCATATTCTTTTAACTCCGCATAAAAAACTGGAAGAGCATCTTGTTGGATATAAATCGGCCCCGAATTGATCTCCATATGCAGGCCACCCAGCATGGGCAAGCTATAAACCAGAGCTGCAACTTGAATTTCTCCTTCTTGTTTCAAAGCAAGGTAAACAATTCGAGCCCCTCTTTTTTCTAATAAGTCCCCCATCTGGACAGATTGCATAAAGGAACGAGAAGAGACCTGATCAGAATAAGCCTGAAACTCTTCTCTCGTGAGTGTAGTTAGTGCCATATACTTACTTTCTATGTTTTTTTCTTAATGTTTTACGGAAATCAAGAGCAAGTCTTAACAAAGGATAGAGAGGATGGGTAGGCATTGTAAATTCACCCAAATATTCTTCAATCGTTGGATTAAAATTAGCTTTAAAACGATAGAGCCCACCATCTAAAGCATTCTCGACGCCTCCTAAATTTTGCCATAAAATGCCACGTTCAAAGGAATATCGAGCTGTCTCATACCAAGTCAAAATAGGAGCTTTATAACGTCTAAAATCTTCATCCATTCCTGCGTATAGATTGACAGAAGTTTGTCCGAATTCTAAAGTCAAGGTAGCTGCTAAGGGAACTCTCGCTTGACCTGCATCCATATATTCCTGCAGGAAAGTCAATTCCTCTAACAAACGTTCTTTTTCCTTCTTCTGCGCTTCTACTTTTGAAGTTCGAGTCGACTCAGTAAAGGTCTCTTCCAAGGCTCTGTTTTTCGCTAACTGTTCTTCTAATTCTTGCGAACGTTTAGAGACATCCAAGGTTGCCAAGGTGATATAGGCCTTGTCCTTAAAATTATCTAACAACTTTTTATAATAGGCTTCATTCCTCAAATGAATCTCTTTCCGTTTCTCGGTTTTTTTCATCAAAAAGGAAAAGGACTCCAATAATTCAGTTCCACCAAATTGAATCTCTACACCCTTATTCCGTGCTGTTCGAATAGCCTGTTTTGTTGACTTGGAAAGTTTAGCTTCTTCAAAATTTTCCTTGTATATTTTCGCCTGAATACGAGGCTGAATGGTGTCCCCCATTTCCTCTGTTTTTCCTGACCACCTTACTCCCATTTGTTGCAAACTATCAATAATAGCCAAACTTTCAGGATATTCTGTCTTTTCCTGATTGATTAAACTTTGAGACAGGCAAATACTTGGATCAAAAGTCACAAAAATCGCTCTCCTGCTACGAGCATAAGACTTAATGGACTGAATGACAAAACTCAAGAGTTCCGTATCCCCATAATCCAATATAGGTCCTCTTGGGATGTAAAACATTTTATAGCCTAGCGGAAGACTTCTAATCAAAATACTAGCTGTAGCCAATAATTTTTCTTCCCTGTAGACACCAAACTTCTCATGTTCCCAATCAGACTTAACTTCCTCCCAAGCACTACTTTGTAATACATTGGCTAATTCATGGTCTTTGACAAACTGATCATATTCTAATGTGGGAATGCCAATTTGATAACGGTACATTTCCTACTCTCTTTCCTCCAGTATCTTATTACTATTCTACTACTTTCGTTTGAAAAGTCTAGTGAAAACATATTTTATTTTAGTTCTACTCCCCCTATGCTGAACTTCAAACTAAGTCAATCTCTCTTCTAATTTGAAATCAATCGGTAGGGTTGCTAAGAACCGTTCCAATTGTTTTTCCCAGTAGTACCATTCGTGAGTTCCAGCGCTATGGCTATAGACCACATCAAATCCCAGTTTTTTGAGGTTTTTCACTGCGAGATTATTGGCTTTATACAAGAAATCCTGCTCGCCACACCAAGCCCACAGCTTGGTCTTTTTATCCGATTTTTTAGCCAGACTTTCAAGAGAATAGGGGCTAGCTGTCCAATCCTTAATCTCCCCAAACACACCTCTCCAGTAAGCTGGTGTCCCCAAATTTTGGCTCTCAGGAGAAAAATCTTGAAAGCTAAGGGCGCCTGAAAAACTAGCTGCACGAGAGAAACGATTGGTCGCAAGAGCCAGTTTAAAACAGCCGTAACCTCCCATAGAGAGGCCAGCGATAAAGGTCTTTTCACGCTTACTTGTCATATTAGGGAAGAAGCGTTTCAGAACCTGTGGCAATTCCTCTGCTAGAGCTGTGTAATAGTCAAAACCATACTGGGTATCGGTATACCAACCATTGCTGGTATTGGGCATGACAACGATGAGATTAGTTCCGCGAAGCAAGCGTTCTACATTGGTCCGCTTGAGCCAACTATTATGATTGCCAGACATCCCGTGCAAGAGGTACAAGACGGGAATGTCTTTACACTCTGGTTCTTCCACTCGATTGGCGTCAGGATAGAGAACATTCACTCCCCACTCCATATCTAAAACTTGTGAGTAATACTCGATTTTCATTACTGCCATAATTTTTTCCTCTATTTTCCGATAAGAAAAAGCCGAAATTCGACTTTCTTCCTATTTATTTCAACAATTATTTCGCTTCCATCACTACTGGTAAAATAGCTGGACGACGTTTGGTTTGATCAAAGAGGTACTTGGTCAGATTATCACGAACCTTCCCTTTGAGATCTGCCCAGTCAAAGTCATCTCCTTGAAGATACTCTTCTACCGTTTGGTTAATCAATTCTGAACTTTCACGGAGAATATCGCGGCTCTTCTTGAGATAAACAAATCCGCGCGTGTGAACACGAGCCTTGGCTACAATTTTCTTCTCACGACGGTTAACGGTAATTGCTACGATGAAAATACCGTCCTCTGACAAGACCTTACGGTCACGAAGAACCACATTGCCAACATCACCGATGGCATTTCCGTCAATCAAGACATCGCCTGCCGAAACCGCTCCAGCTGGAACAAAGTCCCCATTCTCATAAGCCATGCTGGTTCCCTTTTTAGGGATGAAAATACGTTCTGGCAACATACCAACAGCCATAGCAGCCTTAGCGTGGGCATCCAACTCACGGTATTCCCCCTGAATCGGGAAGAGATACTTGGGTTGCAAGAGATTGATCATCAACTGCAAGTCACGCGCATTTCCATGACCTGACACACGCAAGCTTTGAGTGATCAGTTTGACAACCCCGCCAGCTTGGTAAATCATGTTTTCCACACGCGCCATAACTGCTTCTTTGGCGATAGACGGAGCCGTAGCAATATAGACCAGGTCCCCATCCTTGATTTCTACATAACGATGGCGACCAATCGACATCTTACGAAGTCCATTGATAGGTTCACCCATACGACCTGTCTCAAGAATAATCAACTCATGGTCTTCAAAGCGAGACATATCTTTCGGCTTAATCAAGAGAATTTCGTTGGCTAAAGACAACTTCTTGAGACGAATCGCTGTGCGGACGATATTTTCAATATCAAATCCTGTCAAGACGATACGTCGACCTGTTTTATCCGCAGCGTCAAAAATCTGCTGGATACGAGAAAGGTTACTGGAAACAGCTGCAACGATGATACGACCTTCCCAGTCAGCAATGGTTTGGGTAATTTCATCTCTAACTTCACTTTCACTAGCCACCTGAATATTGCTGTCCGCATTGGCCGAATCACTGAGGAGAGCCAGGACGCCGTCACGACCGATTTCTGCCAAACGAGCGAAGTCTGTCGCATAGGATTCACTAGCTGTCTGGTCAAATTTGAAGTCACCTGTATAAACGATGCTACCTTCAGCTGTCTTCAAGACAATTCCCAGGCTCTCTGGAACGGAGTAAGTCGTAGGGAAGAAGGAAACCACTGTCCCACCAAAATCAATCTCCGTATCTTCATCAATAACATGAAAATCATTAAATTTCTTGACTGCGTCATTTCCTTTGACAAAGAGTTTTGCCAACTCAATGGTCAACTCAGAGCCAAATACAGGTACCTTGGCTTCAGCCAAGAGATAAGGCAGAGCACCAATAGCATCTGCATGTCCGTGAGTTAAAAATACCCCAGCAATTCGATCTTTATTTTCAAAAAGGTAGTCCATCTTTGGAATCACCACATCGACCCCTAATTGTTCATTTTCGGGATATTTTAACCCTGCATTCAAAACAAAAATGGACTCTCCAATTTCAGCAATGTACATATTTTTCCCATTTTCACGTACACCACCAAGTGTTGTTAACCTAATATTACTCATTTTTCCTCCAAAATCTTAGTTTATCTTGATTATAGGGTTGCTTACCCTCTTATTCTAAAAGCACTATTACTGTTAGCCGAATCTTTTCCTACCATTATACCATTTTTTTGATGATTTTCAAAATGAAGATTTGTTTTCAAAAAAGAGCTGGTTGCCCAACTCTTTCCTAACTTCTACTCTTTTTCCATCAAAAAATCATAAATTTCTTGCACGGTACCCAGGGCCATCATTTCTTGGTCTTTGACAGTTTGTTTGAGATTTTGATAAATCTGACTTTCTCCTATCTCTCGCTTTGGCGCTTCTTTATTGACTGTCATGACACCATCTTTGATGGTCACAAAGCCTAGTTCTTCAAATACTTGAATCATCTTGACCAGCAAGATTTGTTGAATATTGAGATAAGTAGCCAAATCCTTCAGCTTGTAGCGAATATCAAACTCTGGGAACTGATAGATGATCTTGTACAATTTGGCAAACTGATCTCTGGTCCCATAACCTGTCAGATAATAGGCCTTGTCAATATCATTTTTGAAATAGACAGCAGAGAAATTCTGTTCCTGAAAAATGGTCTTCAGCAGGGTAATATCCTCAGGAATGGTTTTTACGACAACAGCTTCACTAGTCGCTAAATCTGGCAGTTCTCCAGAAAAATCCAAGACTGGAATCCCCTCTGGTAAGACTGCATTTTTTCCACGGATGTTAAAGAGTTGAACACCTTCCACACGCGCATCCACCATCATCAACTGCAGGGCAGTTTGGCCATTCCATTGGTTGACAGACAATTTAACCGCCAATTCTAGATTTTTGGTTTGAGAAAACTCTGTCGCCCATCTGCCTTGGCCGAAGGCCACCACTTCAAAACTCGCCTCACCTTTGGAAATTTTCAGCTTGAGATGGGCATTGCCTGCTCCCATAGTACGAGCACTTTCGACCTGAAAATCCTTGATATAAAAGACTGGTTTCTGATTGTCCATTCCAAAAGGTGCCAAACGTTCAAAATTCTTGACTGTTTCAAGACTCAAAACCTCCAAATCCAGCTCTTCATCTAGGTTTAACTTGTTCTTGCCACCAGTATCTGCACCTTTTTCACGGACATAATCTTCCAAAACCTGAGATAAATCTGAGAGTTGCTCAACTTCCAGCGTCATCCCTGCTGCACCAGCATGGCCGCCAAAGGCGATGAAGAGGTCTCGATGAGGATCCAGAGCTTCAAAAATATCCACTGCTTCCACACTACGAGCACTACCCTTGGCACGACCGTCCTCTATATTGAGAACGATGACTGTCTGCCCTAGTTCTTCCAACAAACGACCAGCTACGATTCCTAGAACGCCAGGATTCCAGCCTTCCTTGACCAAGACCTGGACCTTCTTCTCAGGATCCACCATGGTCTTGGCTTCTTCATAGATTGACTGAACGATTTCCTTGCGCTCTTCATTTTTCTGGTGAATCATAAGGGCAATCTCATGCGCTTCCTCATCATCAAAGCCAGTCAGCAAATCAATGGCGGGATTGGGATCGTCCAAGCGGCCTAAGGCATTTAAACGAGGAGCAATCTGGAAACCAACCGTTTCTTCTGTCACTTCATTAGCAGCAATCCCAGCCATGTCCAGCATTTCTTGTAGACCGATGCGCTGAGTATGCCCCAACATTTCTAAACCATATTGAACCAAGATACGATTTTCATCCGTCAAACTCACCATATCTGCAATGGTTCCGATAGCAACCAAATCCAGTAGTTCCACTTGTACTTCTTCTAAAAGGGCACAAGCCAGCTTGAAGGCCACTCCACAACCAGCCAAATATTTGAAAGGATAGTTCGCATCCGGATGTTCAGGATGGACAATGGCATAGGCATCTGGCAGGGTTTCAGGCATGGAATGGTGGTCGGTCACAATAACATCCACTCCCATAGACTGGGCCAGTTTAATTGCTTCGTGACCAGCAACCCCATTATCCACCGTCACAATCAAGGAAATCCCTTCTTGCTCGATAAAGTATTTGTAGACACTAGCATTAGGGCCATAGCCATCGGTAAAACGATTGGGCAGGTAAACACGGCACTCGGCACCAAGCTGTTCCAAACTTTCCTTAACAATCGAAGCCGAAGTCATGCCATCCGCATCGTAGTCTCCATAAACGAGAATATTTTCCCCTTCTTCAATAGCCTGACGAATGCGAGTCACTGCCTTGTCCATATCATGAAGTAGATAAGGATCGTGCAAGTCCTCCAAGGAAGGTTCTAAAAACTTCTTCAGACTTTCTTGGTCCTGAATACCTCTTTCAAATAATAAGCGAGCCACCTCAGGACCCAGTCCAGCCTTCTTGGCTATCTTTGTAAAATCCGCATCTTCAACCTGCGGGGCAAATTGCCATTCATAAGTAGGTGTTATCAAAAAGACATCCACTCTTTCTAAGAATTCTATTGCTTCATTATAACATGATTTATACGTTTTCTCTATCCAGATTGCTTTTTTATAACATTTTAGTGAATTTTTTCAGATATGATTTGACAAGACCATTCTTTTGGTGTAGAATCATGTTATAAAATCTAACACAAAGGAGATTCCTTATGGCTTTAGTAGAATTTGAACACGTCGAAAAATATTACGGAGACTACCACGCACTCCGCGACATCAATCTCCGTTTTGAAAAAGGACAAGTTGTTGTCCTCCTTGGCCCTTCTGGTTCTGGGAAGTCCACTCTTATCCGCACCATCAATGGTTTAGAGGCTGTTGACCAGGGAAGTCTTCTAGTCAATGGTCACCAGGTTGCTAGTGCCAGCCAGAAAGATTTAGTGCCTCTTCGCAAGGAAGTCGGCATGGTTTTCCAGCATTTCAACCTCTATCCACACAAAACAGTGTTAGAAAACGTAACACTCGCACCCATAAAAGTTCTAGGAATTGATAAAAAAGAAGCTGAAAAAACAGCCCAAAAATATCTGGAATTTGTAAATATGTGGGACAAGAAAGATTCATATCCAGCCATGCTTTCTGGTGGACAAAAACAACGAATTGCCATTGCCCGTGGTCTCGCTATGCATCCTGAGCTCCTCCTCTTTGATGAGCCAACATCTGCCCTTGACCCTGAAACTATCGGCGATGTTCTAGCAGTTATGCAAAAATTAGCCCACGAGGGTATGAATATGATTGTCGTTACCCACGAAATGGGCTTTGCCCGTGAAGTTGCGGACCGCATCATCTTTATGGCTGACGGAGAAGTTTTGGTGGATACGACAGATGTCGATGACTTTTTCGACAATCCAAGCGAACCTCGTGCCCAACAATTCCTCAGCAAAATTATCAACCATGAAAGTGACAAAGTCAAATAAGGAGGCGCCTATGAAAAAGAAATTCTTTTTATCAGCATTATTGATTAGCCTTTTCGGCCTTGCTACTGCAAAACCAGTTCAGGCTGATACCAGCGTCGCAGATATTCAAAAGAGAGGCGAGCTAGTTGTCGGTGTCAAACAAGATGTTCCCAATTTTGGCTACAAGGATCCCAAGACAGGGACCTATTCTGGTATCGAAACCGACTTAGCCAAGATGGTAGCAGATAAGCTCAAGGTCAAAGTTCGATATGTGCCTGTTACCGCGCAAACTCGTGGACCACTTCTAGACAATGAACAGGTTGACATGGATATCGCAACCTTTACCATCACAGATGAACGCAAAAAACTCTATAACTTTACCAGTCCCTACTACACGGACGCTTCTGGCTTTTTGGTCAATAAATCTGCCAAAATCAAAAGTATTGAGGATCTAAACGGCAAAACCATCGGGGTTGCCCAAGGTTCCATTACTCAGCGCTTGATTACTGAACTGGGTAAAAAGAAAGGTCTGAAGTTTAAATTCGTCGAACTTGGTTCTTATCCAGAATTGATTACTTCCCTTCATGCTCACCGTATTGATGCCTTTTCCGTTGACCGCTCGATTCTATCTGGCTATATCAGTAAACGCACAGCACTACTAAATGATAGTTTCAAGCCATCTGACTACGGTATTGTTACCAAGAAATCAAATACCGAACTCAACGACTATCTTGATAACTTGGTTACTAAATGGAGCAAGGATGGTAGTTTGCAAAAACTTTATGATCGTTACAAGCTCAGACCATCTAGCCATTCCGCAGATTAAGGAGGACACCCTATGACAGATTTATCATCTTGGACAGCCTATTTTCAGGATTTTGGCCAATTTTTCAATGGTTTCCTCTTCACCCTTGCCCTAGCGATTGGATCCTTTATCCTCGCTATGGTCTTGGGCATCTTCTTTGGAGCCATGTCAACCAGTAAACGTCCAATATTGAGAATTTTAGCTCGCATCTTTGTCGAATTTTACCAAAATACTCCCCTCTTGGTACAGTTTGTTATCGTTTTTTATGGCCTACCTCTTATCAGTGACCACACCATCATGATTCCGATTTATTGGACAGCTGTACTCTGTGTGGGACTCTATCACGGTGCCTATATCGCCGAGGTTATTCGCTCAGGTATTCAGTCTATTCCTAGCGGTCAGATGGAGGCTGCCTTGTCACAAGGTTTTACCTATATCAGTGCCATGCGCTTGATTATCTTGCCTCAGGCCTTTCGTATCATTCTCCCTCCTTTGACCAACCAAATCGTCAACCTCATTAAGAACACCTCAACAGTTGCTATCATCTCTGGCGTAGACTTGATGTTTGTGACCAAATCTTGGTCAGCCCTCAACGGAAATTACATCCCAGCCTTTTTAGGCGCTGCCCTTCTCTACTTTGCTCTTTGCTTCCCTGTTGCCCAGTTTGGTCGCAAGATGGAGCAAGCCAACAAAAAAGCCTATTCACTTTAGGAGGTTACTATGGAATCCATTTTAGAAGTTTTGACCCCAGATAACCTAATCTTTATCTTTAAAGGATTTGGCTTGACCCTCTACATTTCTCTGATTGCCATTGTCCTCTCTACACTTATCGGTACAGTTCTAGCGGTCATGAGAAATGGAAAAAATCCTATCTTACGCATTATTTCCAGTATTTACATCGAATTTGTGCGTAACGTTCCCAACCTTCTCTGGATTTTTACTATCTTTTTAGTTTTCAAGATGAAGTCCACTCCAGCAGGAATCACTGCCTTTACTCTCTTTACCTCAGCAGCCCTAGCTGAGATTATCCGAGGCGGTCTCAATGCCGTGGACAAGGGCCAGTACGAAGCAGGAATGTCACAAGGATTTACTTCTGCACAAATCCTCTACCACATCATTCTTCCGCAAGCAATCCGTAAAATGCTGCCAGCTATCATTTCTCAGTTTGTAACCGTGATTAAGGATACCAGTCTTCTCTACTCTGTTATCGCCCTACAAGAGCTCTTTGGAGCCAGCCAAATTCTCATGGGCCGTTATTTCGAACCAGAGCAGATCTTTAGTCTTTATATCCTGATTGCCCTCATCTACTTCAGCTTCAATCTAGCAATCTCTAGCCTGTCTCATATGCTAGCAAAACGTTGGCAACAAGCAACAGAATAAACAGCTACTCTCCAGTTCAATTGGAGAGTTTTTTTGATGATAGTAGATATTTATAGACCTCAATTTGACACCATACTTTTTCTATGATAAAATGTAACAAATTTGTTTACAATAAATCAAATCTAAATGAAATGGAATTTTCTATGAAATCAATCAAAGGACTACTCTTTATCATAGCTAGTTTTGCCTTGACTATTTTGACTTGGATGAGCACTTCTCCCCAATTCATGATTCCAGGACTAGCTTTAACAAGCCTATCTCTGACCTTTATCCTCGCCACTCGTCTCCCTCTACTAGAAAGCTGGTTTCACGGTTTGGAGAAGGTCTACACCGTCCACAAATTCACAGCCTTTCTCTCAATCATCTTACTCATCTTTCATAACTTTAGTATGGGCGGTTTGTGGGGATCTCGCTTAGCTGCTCAGTTTGGCAATCTTGCCATCTATATCTTTATAAGTATCATCCTTGTCGCCTATTTAGGCAAATACATCCAATACGAAGCTTGGCGATGAATTCACCGCCTGGTTTACCTAGCCTATATTTTCGGACTCTTTCACGTCTACATGATGATGGGCAATCGCCTCCTCACATTTAATCTTCTAAGTTTTCTTGTTGGTAGCTATGCCCTTTTAGGCTTGCTAGCTGGTTTTTATATCATTTTTCTATATCAAAAGATTGGCTTCCCCTATCTAGGGAAAATTACCAATCTCAAACGCTTAAATCACGATACTAGAGAAATTCAAATCCATCTTAGCAGACCTTTCAACTATCAATCAGGCCAATTTGCCTTTCTAAAGATTTTCCAAGACGGCTTTGAAAGTGCTCCACATCCCTTTTCTATCTCAGGAGGTCACGGCCAAACTCTTTACTTTACTGTCAAAAATTCAGGCGACCATAGCAAGAATATCTATGACAATCTTCAAGTCGGCAGCAAAGTAAGCGTAGACAGAGCTTATGGGCACATGATTATAGAAGAAGGACGAGAAAATCAGGTTTGGATTGCTGGAGGTATTGGGATCACCCCCTTCATTTCTTACATCCGTGAACATCCTATTTTAGATAAACAGGTTCACTTCTACTATAGCTTCCGGGGAGAGGAAAATGCAGTCTACCTAGATTTGCTCCGTGACTATGCTCAGAAAAACCCTAATTTTGAACTCCATCTAGTAGACAGTAGGAAAGACGGATATCTTAATTTTGAACAAAAAGAAGTGCCCGAACATGCCACCGTCTATATGTGTGGTCCTCTTTCTATGATGAAGTCACTTGCCAAACAGATTAAGAAACAAAATCCAAAAGCAGAGCTTATTTACGAAGGATTCAAGTTCAAATAATCAATCACATTCTCCTGGAATTCTAGGAGAATTTTTTATAGCCAAATGAAATAAGACCGGAGCGATGGAATTTTGGCATTCAAGTCAATTGATAAGAATATTTTATAGTAGAATAAAATAGGATACGAACAAATTGATTAGGAAAATCAAATGAATTTATAGAAATCTTTTAGCAGTCATGGCGTCCTATTCCAGTTTCAAAATGCTATAGAAGCAGCATTGTGCTAGTCTAGTTTCAGTTTACTCTACCAAAACGAGTAGCTTGAAATCAAAAAACCCACCCTCATGGGCAGGTTCTATCTGTATTGTTCAGCTAGATTAAGCTTTACCTTCTGAACCGAATACGTCGATACGTTCTTCAACTGATGCTTGGATAGCTTTTACACCGTCAGCCAAGAATTTACGTGGGTCGAAGAGTTTTTTCTTGTCGTATTCTGCTTCGTTTGCTTCGTAGTCACGAGCAAATTTACGAGTTGCGTTAGCGAATGCGATTTGGCACTCTGTGTTAACGTTAACTTTCGCAACACCAAGTTTGATAGCTGCTTGGATTTGCTCATCAGGAATACCTGAACCACCGTGCAATACGATTGGGAATCCTGGAAGAGCTTCTGTCAATTTTTGCAAGTGGTCAAGGTCAAGACCTTCCCAATTTGCTGGGTAAGGACCGTGGATGTTACCGATACCAGCTGCCAAGAAGTCGATACCAGTTTCAACCATTGCTTTAGCGTCTTCGATTGGAGCCAATTCACCTTTACCGATGATTCCGTCTTCTTCACCACCGATAGTACCAACTTCAGCTTCTACTGAGATACCTTTAGCGTGTGCTTTTTCAACAACTTCTTTAGCCAATTTAAGGTTTTCTTCAACTGGAAGGTGTGAACCGTCAAACATGATTGAAGTGTAACCAACTTCGATACACTCAAGTGCATCTTCGTAGTGACCGTGGTCAAGGTGGATAGCTACTGGTACAGTGATACCCATTGATTCAACAAGGTTAGCGATCAAGTTGCGAGCAACTTTGTAACCACCCATGTATTTAGCAGCACCCATTGAAGTTTGGATCAAAACTGGAGCTTTTTTAGCTTCTGCTGCGCGCAAGACAGCTTGAGTCCACTCAAGGTTGTTTGTGTTAAATCCACCAACTGCATAACCGTTGTCACGAGCTGCTTGGACAAATTTTTCTGCTGAAACGATTGCCATTTTATCAGGCCTCCTGTATATTTTTATGGGTCATCCCATTTACATTGTTCATTTTATCACTTTTTGACAAAAAAATCTAGTTTTTCCCGCAGTTTCGATTGAATTTCTTCTATCTCCATCTATGTAAACCCTTTCTCTACCTAGTCTTGGGCGACTTTTGGAAAAGCTATGAAGAAGGTTAAGCGATTCTCCTGCATTTCAAAACGATAAGCTAATTTTTCATGTTCTAATAGACTCTTGACCACAAAGAGCCCCATCCCAGAACCCTTGGCCTTGCGACTAGCATTATCAGAAAAAGACTGGGCCAGTTTTTCTTGTTCTTCTGGACTACAGCTATTCTCGATAAAGAGTTCCCCTTTTCTTTCGCCAATGCGAACCAATCCACCTGGAATGGA
>NZ_JBBJZY010000023.1:0-27555 GCF_038148955.1 Streptococcus pseudopneumoniae | reverse complement strand
TGGCTCAAAGTAAAGCTTATCTGACACAGAGAAGTCAGTTGACACAGTCTCTGGGTTTGAGTTCATGATGATGGCTTCATAACCAGCAGCTTGAATAGCCTTAACTGAGTGAACAGTTGCGTAGTCAAACTCAACCCCTTGACCGATACGGATTGGACCTGAACCTAGAACTAGAACGGATTCCTTATCAGACTTGATAGATTCATTTTCCCAACCATAGGTTGAATAGAAGTATGGTGTTTCAGAGTCAAATTCTGCCGCACAAGTATCGACCATCTTATAAACTGGAACAATCTTGTTTTCCAAGCGAAGTTGACGAACTTGGTCTGCAGTCGTTTCCCAAAGTTCAGCAACCTTACGGTCTGAAAATCCATTAAGTTTAGCTGTTTTCAAAACTTCTAGATCTTGTGGATGGGCACCCAATTCTTGCTCAATTTCAAAGATATGCAAGAGTTTATCAAGATAGAATATATCAATCTTAGTCAATTCAGCAATTTCTTCTGGTGTGTAGCCACGGCGAATGGCTTCTGATACGTAGAAGAGGCGGTCATCTTGTGCTTTGACTACTTTTTCAATCAAGGAATCATCAGAAACTGCTGCAAGTTCAGGCATTTCATTGTGGTGCACCCCAATTTCAAGGGAGCGACAGGCCTTAAGGAGAGATTCTTCGATGTTTCGACCGATAGCCATGACTTCTCCAGTGGCCTTCATCTGTGTCCCAAGACGGCGCTCACCCTTTTCAAACTTGTCAAATGGGAAACGTGGAATCTTGGCAACCACGTAGTCAAGGGCTGGCTCAAACATGGCATAGGTTGAACCTGTAACTGGGTTGATAACTTCATCCAAGGTCAAACCTACTGCAATCTTAGCAGCCAATTTTGCAATCGGATACCCTGTCGCCTTAGATGCCAGGGCTGAAGAACGAGACACACGAGGGTTTACTTCGATGACATAGTACTTGAAGCTGTGTGGATCAAGGGCCAGCTGAACGTTACATCCCCCTTCAATCTTAAGGGCACGAATGATGCTCAAGCTCGCGTCACGTAGCATTTGGTTTTCATAGTCTGACATGGTTTGCGCAGGGGCAAATACAATGGAATCCCCTGTGTGAATCCCAACTGGGTCAAAGTTTTCCATGTTACAAACAACCAAAGCATTGTCAGCTGAGTCACGCATCACTTCGTATTCGATTTCCTTGAAACCTGCAATCGAACGTTCAATCAAACATTGGGTAACAGGTGACAATTTCAAACCATTTTCAGCGATTTCACGCAATTCTTCCTCGTTGGCACACATACCACCTCCAGTACCACCAAGTGTAAAGGCTGGACGAACGATGACTGGATAACCAATTGTCGCTGCAAAGGAAACTGCTTCTTCTACTGTATTAACAATTTCAGATTCTGGAATGGGTTGATCCAATTCTTCCATCAACTGTTTAAAGAGGTCACGGTCCTCCGCTTGGTCAATAGCAGATAATTTAGTTCCCAGAAGTTCAACACCAAGCTCATCGAGGATACCATTTTTAGACAATTCCATGGCCATATTAAGACCAGTTTGCCCACCAAGGGTTGGAAGTAAGGCATCTGGACGTTCCTTACGAAGAATACGCGTTACAAACTCAAGTGTAATCGGTTCAATATAAACCTTATCAGCAATTTCCTTGTCTGTCATGATGGTTGCAGGGTTTGAGTTAACCAAAACAACCTCATAACCTTCCTCTTTCAACGACAAGCAAGCCTGGGTCCCAGCGTAGTCAAACTCAGCAGCCTGACCAATAATAATCGGACCAGAACCAATCACCATAATTTTTTGAATATCAGTACGTTTAGGCATTTATAAGATATTAAGGGCGTCAAGCGGACAAAGCTAAAATAGGAGTTATGACGAAGAACTGTCAGTTCTAGGAATAACTATCTTTTTAGCACAGTCCGTAGCCCGTATTCAGTTTAGCAAATACGGACCACCCTTCTCCTTTCTATTCGGCAACTCTCGGGTTGCCATTAAATAAATTCTCCGACGATTTTTTAGCGAAACGATATTTTTCGATAAAAAATCTAGTGCAGGGAGTTTTTAGTTCGCCTAATAGCGACTAAAAGAAACGACCTGTCTTTCTATTCGTCGCCTCACAGGGCGACATTAAATAAATTCTCCGACGATTTTTTAGCGAAACGATATTTTTCGATAAAAAATCTAGTGCAGGGAGTTTTTAGTTCGCCTGATAGCGACTAAAAGAAACGACCTGCCTTTCTACTCGGCAACTCTCGGGTTGCCATTAAATAAGATACAAAGGACGAATAGAAAGCGATTGAATTTTAGGAAAACAAGGAAGGATTGACAATCCAAGTTGGTTTCTCTAAATTCCGAGCTTTCCGTCCGTGTTCAGTTACATAAATTCTCCGACGAGCTTTTACTCGTTCTTAGTTTGATTGTTTAAAAGCTTCCATCATCTCGATAAACTCGTCAAATAGGTAGCTTGCGTCGTGTGGCCCAGGGGCTGCATCTGGATGGTATTGAACAGAGAAAGCAGGTTGGTATCTGTGGCGAACTCCTTCAACTGACTTGTCATTGATTTCTTCGTGGGTGATAATCAAGTGTTCTGGCAAATCCTCACGGCTAACTGCATAACCATGGTTCTGGCTGGTGAAGTCTACACGGCCTGTAGCAATTTCACGTACTGCATGGTTAAATCCACGGTGACCAAATTTCATCTTGTAAGTCTTAGCCCCGTTTGCCATAGCAAAGAGTTGGTGCCCCATACAAATACCAAAGATTGGAATTTTTCCTTGCACACCACGAATCATGTCCAGTGCTTGGGGAACGTCTTCTGGGTTACCTGGACCATTTGACAACATAACTCCGTCAGGATTAAGGTGAAGAATTTCTTCTGCCGTTGTCGAATAAGGAACAACCGTCACGTTACAATTACGCTTAGAAAGTTCACGTAAGATTGAGTGCTTGAGACCAAAGTCCACTAGCACCACGCTCAAACCAACTCCTGGAGCTGGATAGGAAGTTTTAGTAGAAACCTGCTTGATATTGTCTGTCGGCAAGACTGTCGCTTGGAGCTGGTCCGTCACATGGTCCATACTATCTCCAACATGAGTCAAGGTTGCTCGCATAGTACCATGCTTACGGATAATCTTGGTAAGGGCACGCGTATCAATTCCTGAAATACCAGGAATTTTCTTGGCTTTCAAAAATTCATCCAGCGTCATTTGATTGCGCCAGTTGCTTGCTCGACGCGCCTCTTCGAAAACGACAACTCCCTTACAAGTTGGAATGATGGATTCGTAATCATCACGGTTAATTCCATAATTTCCTACCAAAGGATAAGTAAAGGTCAAGATTTGTCCATTATAAGACTGGTCTGTAATGGATTCTTGGTAGCCGGTCATACCTGTATTAAAGACGATTTCGCCTGTTACATCAATATCTGCTCCAAAGGCCTTGCCTTCAAAAACTGTGCCATCTTCTAATACTAGAAGTCTCTTTGTCATATTTTCACCTCTCGTGGACGCTCACTGGCGTCTTTTAACGTCTTGTGTTTTAGTTGGCGTTTCTACTCGCCAGTACGGATTCTAAGATTGCCATTCGAACAAAGACACCATTGGTCATTTGTTGGACAATCCGTGATTTTGGTGCTTCAACCAAGTGATCTGCAATTTCTACATCACGATTGACTGGAGCTGGGTGCATGAGGATTGCTGTTTCTTTCAAGCAATCATAACGTTCTTGAGTCAAGCCATGTTGGGCATGGTAGTCTTCTTTTGAAAAGACAGCTCCACTATCATGACGTTCATGTTGCACACGGAGAAACATCATGACATCCACCTGATCAATGATTTCATCAATAGTTACAAACTGTCCATAGTCTGCAAACTCTTGACTTCTCCATTCCTCAGGTCCAGCAAAATAAAGTTCTGCACCTAAGCGTTTCAAAATCTGCATATTGGATTTGGCAACGCGTGAGTGGTCCAAGTCACCTGCAATCGCAACCTTGAGACCCTCAAAGTGGCCAAATTCCTCATAAATGGTCATCAAATCAAGCAAGCTCTGGCTAGGGTGTTGACCCGAACCATCTCCACCATTGATGATGGAAGTCGTAATCGTGGGACTAGCAATCAACTCTCTGTAGTAGTCAACCTCTGGGTGGCGAATCACACAGACATCCACTCCTAAAGCAGACAGAGTCAAAATAGTATCATAAAGTGTTTCACCCTTATTAACCGAACTAGTCTTCACATCAAAGTCAAGTCGTTCCAATCCCAGTTTAATCTCTGCCACTTCAAAGGACTTATGCGTCCGTGTAGAATCCTCAAAGAAAAGATTGGAAACAATCGGATGATCCTCATAGGGAAGCTGAGCTCCGTTTTTAAACTCAATTCCTCGCTTGATCAATTTCATGACTTGATCGACAGTGAGGTCTTCCATGGACACCACATGGTTCAATGCTTGTTGATTTTCTGACATGGCTACTCCTTTAGCTTTCTAAGCTTCTTCAGTAATCAGAACTCTGTCTTGGCCATCAAGTTCTGCCATCTCTACGATGATTTCTTCAGAACGACTAGTTGGGATATTTTTTCCAACGTAATCTGGACGGATTGGCAATTCTCTATGTCCTCGATCGACTAGAACTGCTAAACTCACGCGCGCAGGACGACCATGACCGACAATATTATCAATAGCAGCACGGATGGTACGGCCTGTATAAAGCACATCGTCCACCAAGATAACTTCACGGTCTGTCACATCAACAGAAACCAAAGAAGTATCTTCTCCACTTTTAACATCATCACGGAAAGGTTTGGTATCCAATTCCACAACAGGAACTGAAAGATTTTCTAGCTGCTCCAAACGTTCTTGGATACGGTGGGCGATAAAGACACCTCGAGTTTTAATACCAGCCAAGACGATTTTATTCAAATCTTTGTTGCGTTCAATAATCTCATAAGTAATACGCGTAATCGCTCGTTTGACGGTCAATTCGTCTACAACTTCTTTTGTCTTCATGACAAACCTCCAAAAAGAAAAGTCTCCTTAAACAAGGAGACTTGAAATGTATAGCCAAGCGAGCCCTACTGCAAACAGTATAGACTTCACCCTTCTACTTTATCGCGCTCCTTGCCTGCCTCACGGGACAGGTTTAAAGGAATATTTAGTTATCAAATACTATAGCACAAAGCAGACCTAAAATCAAGCAAAAACTTTTGAGCCACCATCTTATAAATTGCTAAAATCATATAATTGTGGGTACTGGTCACACTCTGGATTTTTAGGATGACAAATGGCTCTTCCAAAATAAATCATGGCCTGATGAGCTGCTAACCACTGCTCAGGCGGCAAGATATCCATGACCCGCTTTTCCACCTCAAGTGGTGTCGCTGATTTTTTGACGATATCGTGGTGTTTGCAAATACGCTCCACATGAGTATCCACTGCAAAGGCTGGAATCCCAAATCCTACACTCATGACAACATTAGCTGTCTTGCGACCAACACCTGCCAAACTCTCTAATTCCTCTCGTGTTTGAGGGACTTGACCATCAAAATCGTCTAGTAACTGTTGGGCACATTTTTTTAGGAATTTAGCCTTATTCCGATACAGTCCCAAACGAGAAATGTGTGAGGCAATTTCACCCTCTGTCGCAACAGACATGGCTTGTGGCGTTGGAAAGGCAGCAAAGAGACCTGGCGTGGCCTTATTTACCGCTGCATCCGTTGTCTGAGCTGACAACATGACCGCAACCAAGAGTTCAAAATGATTGGTGAAATCAAGACTAGGCTTGGCATCTGGAAAAAGAGCAATGATTTCTTCTAGCACTTTTCGTGCTCGTTTTTTTGATAAGACCATTATTCGTCTCCATCAAATAGTCCTTGTAAGCCAGCAAAAGGACTGTTTTCTTCTTTCTTAACTGCTTGTTGGGCTTGGTATTCTTCCTCAGTCATGATTTGCCAATCATTTCCTGACACAAATCCTTGACCAGCCTCTTCTTCAGCCGTCAAGACCTTGATAGGAATGTTTAGTAGGATATTGTCTGACACGCTCTCAGCAAGGTCAAGTTCTCCATTTTCGATAGGCAAGACCAAATCATCATCTAAAACTTCCTGATCTAGTTGGTTAGTTGCGTCTTCCATGAAAACTTCTGTTACTGGATAAGATTCAACTAGCTCAACTGGTTCCATACTGCGACTTGAAGCAAGAACAATGGTATAAGATAGTTGATAATCTAAGAAATACATACGGTCTTCGTACTGTACTTTCCCAACTGCAAGGATATCTTTTACATCTAAAATTTCTTGATTGCGTGCACGCAGGTCTGCGGCTAGGTCTAATGTTTGTTCAAAATGCAAGCCTTCAGACTGCTTACGAATTTCTTGAATATTTAATTTCATACTTCCTCCATAAAGATTTACTCTCTTGATTATACCATGAAAAGGCTACAAATCAGCCCACCAAACTTTGTAATTAAAATTCGATTTTCAACATATTTACTATGCTGTTTTTATTTTTTAGTGCTATACTACATCAGAGCAAGGAGGATGCCCACATAGAAGACAAAGAACTCGTTACTAATGTAACCCAACTCCTATCCGAGTTAAATAAAAGTTTCCAAAGCTGTAAACAAGGAACAGCAGATGATATTCGACTGCAAGAGTTGCTAAATACTACTCTGCAAGAGCTCAAAAAAGCGGAAAAGTTGGACAACAGTATTTTAATCGATCTTGAGAAATTTTACCAACCTACCAGTCTTCTGATTGGACTTGGTAGCCTAAAACTAAACGACCAAGCACGCACCGCTTGGCGCAACTATGATAAATTCCATTACGAGCATGTCAAACACCTACTAACTCTTTATATACCTATTTTTGGATTTTAGAGCATAGAATTTCCAGTTTTCTGTTGACAAAATTTCCTGAAAAGTATAGGATAGAGGTACTAATACTCGGAGGTAAGGGAGACATGAACAACTAAGTCTATCAAATAAAGAACCTTTATTTAGTAGATCTTGTTTTTGTCTCTTTTTGTGTGCTCTTTTATGCTCTTTTTTCTGGCATTTTCATAGAGTTTTTTTGACATAGACTTTGGGCTCTACTAGGTAAAGTAGAGCTTTTTGTTATGCACTATGGACATTCTAGAAAGGGTAATCATATGATAAAAATCAATCACCTGACCATCACACAAAACAAAGATTTACGAGACCTTGTCTCTGATCTAAGCATGACCATCCAGGATGGGGAAAAGGTAGCTATTATTGGAGAGGAAGGAAATGGCAAATCAACCTTACTTAAAACTTTAATGGGGGAAGCTTTGCCTGATTTCACTATCAGGGGAGACATCCAGTCTGACCATCAATCACTAGCCTACATTCCTCAAAAACTCCCCGAGGACCTGAAAAAGAGAAGTTTACATGACTACTTCTTTTTGGATTCTGCTGATTTAGACTACAGTATTCTTTATCGTTTAGCGGAGGAGTTACATTTTGATAGTGATCGTTTTGCTAGCGACCAAGAGATTGGGAGACTTTCGGGAGGCGAATCTTTGAAAATTCAGCTCATCCATGAGTTAGCTAAACCCTTTGAGATTCTATTTTTAGATGAACCTTCAAATGACCTAGACCTTGAGACGGTTGATTGGCTAAAAAATCAGATTCGAAAGATTAGGCAAACTGTTATTTTCATTTCCCATGATGAGGACTTTCTTTCTGAAACGGCAGACACTATTGTCCACTTGCGACTGGTCAAGCACCGTAAAGAAGCGGAAACGCTAGTAGAGCATTTAGACTATGATCGCTACAGTGAGCAGAGAAAGGTTCATTTTGCCAGACAAAGTCAGCAAGCTGCTAACGACCAGAGAGCCTATGACAAAACCATGGAAAAACATCGCCGAGTCAAGCAAAATGTAGAAACTGCACTTCGAGCTACCAAAGACAGTACTGCCGGTCGCCTATTGGCTAAAAAGATGAAAACTGTTCTCTCACAAGAAAAACGCTACGAAAGGGCAGCTCAGTCCATGACCCAAAAGCCACTTGAAGAGGAACAAATCCAACTTTTCTTTTCAGACATCCAACCATTACCTGCTTCTAAAGTCTTAATCCAACTGGAAAAAGAAAATTTGTCCATTGGCGAGCGAATTTTGTCTCAGGGACTACAACTAACTGTCCGTGGCCAAGAAAAAATCGGTATCATCGGACCAAATGGTGTTGGAAAATCAACTCTGTTAGCCAGGTTGCAACAACTACTAAGCGCCAAAAGAGAGATTTCGCTTGGTTTTATGCCACAAGATTACCACAAAAAACTGCAATTGGATTTATCACCAATAGCCTATCTCAGCCAAACTGGACAAAAAGAAGAACTGCAAAAAATCCAATCTCACCTAGCTAGTCTCAATTTCAGTTATCCAGAAATGCAGCATCAAATTCGCTCCTTATCTGGCGGACAACAGGGTAAACTCCTGCTTTTGGATTTAGTCTTGTGCAAACCAAACTTTCTCCTGTTGGATGAACCTACACGAAACTTTTCTCCAACTTCTCAACCCCAAATCAGAAAACTCTTTGCCACTTATCCAGGCGGTCTCGTCACTGTTTCGCATGACCGTCGTTTCTTAAAAGAAGTTTGCTCGATTATCTATCGCATGACAGAACACGGTTTAGAGGCCGTTGATCTACAAGATATATAAATCTTGAATATAGCAAAAATCCAGAGACGACCTCTGGATTCTTTTTACATCTGTTTTAAACGTTCAATCCGTTCTGAAATAGGTGGGTGAGTATAAAAGAGTTTTTGGAACCCTCCACCTTTCTTGGGATCATTGATATAAAGTGCGCTGCTGGCATCATCGACATGGTGATGCATCGGCTCGCTATTATTCAACTTACGTAGAGCGTTAATCATCCCTTGCGGATTGCGCGTCAACTCGACACTGGAAGCATCAGCTAGGAATTCCCTCTGACGAGAAATAGCTAGTTGCACCAAGGTTGCAGCGAGAGGAGCCAACACGATAGCTAGGAGGGAAACCACTAGCATAATGATTTCTAAGCCATTTCCATCTCGGTCATCGTCACTTCGTCTGCGACCTGCGCCACCCCACCACATCATACGACCTGCCATACTAGAAAGCATGGTAATGGCACTGGCAAGAGCAACGGCAATAGTCGAAATACGGATATCGTAGTTACGGATATGACTGACTTCATGGCCCATAACAGCTTCTAGCTCCTCACGATTCATGATAGCTAGAAGGCCTGAAGTCGCAGCAACCGCCGCATTTTGAGGGTTAGAACCTGTCGCAAAGGCATTTAAGGCTGGATCATCAATGATGAAAACACGGGGCATAGGAATCTGAGCCACCATGGCCATATCTTCCACTACATGGTAAAGGTCTGGTGCCATTTGCTCATCAACTTCACGCGCCCCATTCATAGACATGACAATCTCAGTCGATTGAAAAATCATGGACAAGGCATAGATAAAGCCGATAATCAGCGCGATAACCAAACCACCAAGCCCAGACCGCATAAAGAGGTAACCAACTGCATAGCCAACAAGAGCTAAGAGTAGGAAAAATACCAGCAACAAAATCCAGGTTTTTCGTTTATTGCTTGCAATTTGATCAAACAACATCTTAGTCACCTAAACCGCTAAAATCAACTTTAGGAACTGCCTTTTCCTCTTCTGGTGTTTGAAGGAAATCTGCTGCTTTAAATCCAAACATTCCAGCGATAATATTGCTTGGGAAAGTTTCTAATTTTACATTGTAGTTGCTGACAACACTGTTGTAGAGTTGACGAGAGTAAGAAATTTTATTTTCTGTATTGGTCAACTCCTCTTGCAATTTAACAAAGTTTGCACTGGCTTTCAAATCTGGATAGCTTTCTGCAACTGCAAAAATACCCGAAACCTGACGAGTGAGGGCATCACTAGCTTTCATAGCTTCTGCTGGTGAAGTCGCTGCAGCAACTTGATTGCGAAGTTCTGCCACCTTTTCAAGGGTAGAACCTTCATATTTGGCATAACCTTTTACAGTTTCAATCAAGTTTGGCAAGAGGTCATTTCGACGTTTCAACTGAACATCAATCTGACTCCAAGCCTCCTTTGTTTGCATACGATTCTTAACCAAACCGTTATAGATAACAATCACAAAAATAACAACAAGAGCCAAAACTCCAAGAATAATCCAAGTCATTATATAAGTCCTTTCTACTTTTAGATTAGTACCAGTATATCAAATTTTTAATGATTGTGGTAAAATAAGATGATACTAAAGAAGGAAATAACTATGAAACCAGAAACATTTTACAACTTGCTTGCCGAGCAGAACCTTCCACTTTCGGACCAGCAGAAAGAACAATTTGAACGTTATTTTGAACTCTTGGTCGAGTGGAATGAAAAAATCAATCTAACAGCCATTACAGACAAGGATGAAGTTTATCTCAAACATTTTTACGATTCGATTGCACCCATCCTTCAAGGTTTGATTCCTAATGAAGCTATCAAACTTCTTGATATTGGAGCCGGGGCAGGATTTCCTAGTCTACCAATGAAAATCCTCTATCCTCAGTTAGATGTGACCATCATTGATTCGCTAAATAAGCGCATCAACTTCCTACAACTCTTGGCTCAAGAACTGGATTTGGACGATGTTCATTTCTACCATGGACGTGCAGAAGACTTGGCCCAAGACAAAAACTTCCGTGCTCAATATGATTTTGTAACAGCTCGTGCGGTTGCCCGTATGCAGGTCTTATCTGAATTGACAATTCCTTACCTGCAAGTTGGTGGAAAACTACTGGCACTCAAGGCCAGCAATGCGCCTGAGGAGTTATTAGAAGCTAAGAATGCCCTCAACCTCCTTTTTAGTAAGGTCGAAGACAATCTCAGCTACGCCCTACCAAATGGAGATCCGCGCTACATCACAGTGGTAGAAAAGAAAAAGGAAACACCAAATAAATATCCACGTAAGGCTGGTATGCCAAATAAACGCCCGCTTTAAATTTTTTAGTAAACAAATGTTTACAAAGTTTGCAATTTTTGCTATACTATCACAAGCAAAGGTTTTTAATGTCATCCCGTGAGGTGACGAAGACGCAGAAATATTTGAAACTCTTTAAAGTCTAGATTTTAAAGAAGTCTTACTCTGAGGGCCTATTGCTGTAAAATAATGGGCTCTTTTTTGATGCCCAAAAGTGAGGTTAATATGAAACAGGAATCAACTGTTGATTTGCTTTTAGACGTTGACCAACGTCCTTCAGCTGGAAAGGGAATTCTTCTTAGCTTCCAGCACGTATTCGCCATGTTTGGTGCAACCATCTTGGTACCTTTGATCTTGGGAATGCCTGTATCGGTTGCCCTTTTTGCATCAGGTGTAGGAACACTCATTTACATGATCTCTACTGGCTTTAAAGTTCCAGTTTATCTGGGTTCTTCTTTTGCCTTTATCACAGCTATGTCACTTGCCATGAAAGAAATGGGTGGTGATGTATCTGCTGCTCAG
Organism: Streptococcus pseudopneumoniae; assembly: GCF_038148955.1. Lineage (GTDB taxonomy): Bacteria > Bacillota > Bacilli > Lactobacillales > Streptococcaceae > Streptococcus > Streptococcus pseudopneumoniae_T. Next base: position 16,062 of record NZ_JBBJZY010000023.1, on the reverse strand, counting down.
ACAGGGGTTATCCTGACTGGTCTTGTCTATGTCCTTGTTGCTGCAGGTGTGCGCTTTGCAGGTACAAAATGGATCGACAAACTCTTACCACCAATCATTATCGGTCCTATGATCATTGTTATCGGTCTTGGACTAGCTAGTTCAGCTGTTACCAACGCTGGTCTTGTAGCTGACGGAAACTGGAAAAACGCTCTTGTAGCCGTTGTTACTTTCTTGATTGCTGCCTTTATCAATACAAAAGGAAAAGGATTCCTACGAATTATCCCATTCCTATTTGCCATTATCGGTGGTTACCTCTTTGCACTAACCCTTGGCTTGGTTGACTTCACTCCTGTTCTTGAAGCTAACTGGTTTGAAATCCCTGGTTTCTACCTACCATTCAATACAGGTGGTGCCTTCAAACAATACGACCTTTACTTCGGTCCTGAAACAATTGCCATCTTACCAATCGCAATCGTAACCATTTCTGAACATATCGGAGACCATACCGTTTTAGGTCAAATCTGTGGACGCCAATTTTTGAAAGAACCTGGTCTACACCGTACTCTTCTTGGTGATGGCATCGCAACATCTGTTTCTGCCTTCCTCGGTGGACCAGCCAATACAACTTACGGTGAAAATACAGGGGTTATCGGAATGACTCGTATCGCTTCTGTCTCAGTTATCCGTAACGCTGCCTTTATCGCAATTGCCCTTAGCTTCCTTGGTAAATTCACTGCCTTGATTTCAACTATTCCAAACGCTGTACTTGGTGGTATGTCAATCCTTCTCTATGGAGTTATCGCCAGCAACGGTTTGAAAGTCTTGATCAAAGAACGTGTTGATTTCGCTCAAATGCGTAACCTCATCATCGCAAGTGCTATGTTGGTTCTTGGACTTGGAGGAGCTATCCTTAAACTCGGTCCAGTTACCCTTTCAGGAACTGCCCTATCAGCTATGACAGGAATCATCTTGAACTTGATCTTACCACACGAAAATAAAGACTAAGAATCTAAACATATCAAAAAACGAGCATTTCCAATTACGGAAGTGCTTATTTTTTTCTTTCTAAAAACTAAAAAAGGAAAGCCCTGCAGCCTTCCCTTGTCTTACTTGCGTTTCTTCTTTGCTTTTTTCATTTTGTTAGCCATGCGTTTCATAGACTGTTTCATGGCAAATTCACCGATTTTACCTTTGAGTCCACCACCAAACATCTGGCTCATATCTGGCATTCCTGCTCCTCCGAGAGCTGATAACTCAGGCATACCACCTTGTCCCATCATTCCTTCAAGGGCAGACATATCCATTCCTCCCATATTTGGCATATTTTTAGGAAGGTTGTTTGGATTGATTCCCATCTGCTTCATCATCTTGTTCATATCTCCAGACATAACACCCTGCATGAGTTGTTTAGCCTGGTTAAAGTCCTTGATGAATTTATTAACTTCGACGAAGGTATTTCCCGAACCTGCAGCAATACGACGACGACGGCTCGGATTTAACAAATCTGGATTTTCACGTTCTTCAGGTGTCATTGAAGACACAATAGCACGTTTACGAGCAATCTGACGCTCATCTACCTTCATGTTTTGAAGGGCTGGATTGTTAGCCATACCTGGAATCATCTTGAGCAAGTCTTCCATTGGCCCCATGTTTTGCACCTGATCCAACTGATCAATGAAATCATTGAAATCAAAGGTATTTTCACGCATCTTCTCAGCCATTTCAAGGGCTTTTTGCTCATCGTATTCCTGAGAAGCTTTCTCAATCAAAGTGAGCATATCGCCCATACCAAGGATACGGCTAGACATGCGATCTGGGTGGAAGGTTTCGATGTCCGTAATCTTTTCACCTGTACCAGTGAACTTGATTGGTTTTCCAGTAATGTGACGAACAGATAGGGCAGCACCACCACGAGTGTCCCCATCAATCTTAGTAAGGATAACCCCAGTCACTTCCAACTGAGCATTAAACTCACGCGCAACATTGGCTGCTTCTTGACCAATCATGGCATCAACGACGAGCAGAATTTCGTTTGGTTGAGCTAGTGCTTTCACGTCACGAAGTTCATTCATCAAAAGCTCATCAATCTGCAAACGACCTGCCGTATCAATCAAGACATAATCGTTGTGATTGGCTTGGGCTTGTTCCAAACCTTGACGTACAATCTCCACAGCTGGAACCTCTGTCCCAAGAGCGAAAACCGGCACATCAATCTGTTGTCCCAAGGTCTTCAGCTGATCAATAGCCGCAGGACGGTAAATATCCGCCGCAATCATCAAAGGACGGGCATTTTCTTCTTTTTTGAGTTTGTTGGCCAATTTACCAGCAAAAGTTGTTTTACCAGCCCCCTGCAAACCGACCATCATGATGATTGTAGGAATCTTAGGTGATTTGATAATTTCTGCCGTATCAGAACCTAAAACAGCTGTCAGTTCCTCATCAACGATTTTAATAATCTGTTGCGCAGGATTAAGGGTATCAATGACCTCATGCCCGACTGCACGCTCACGAACTTTCTTAATAAAGTCCTTTACAACAGGCAAGGCAACATCAGCCTCAAGCAAGGCCAAGCGAATTTCTTTGGTTGCCTCTTGGACATCAGCTTCAGAGATTTTTCCTTTTTTACGTAGATTTTTAAAGACGTTCTGCAAACGTTCTGTTAAACTTTCAAATGCCATTTTTCTTCCTCTTATTCTCTATTATCAATGCTTGTTAAAATTTCTATCTGCTCCTGCAGAAAGTTATCCTTGGGATAACGCTCCAAAATCTGATCAAAAATTTGACTACGGACAATGTAGTCCGAGTACATGTGCAATTTCATCTCATAATCTTCCAGAATCTTTTCTGTCCGCTTGATATTATCATAGACAGCCTGACGACTGACACCAAACTCCTCAGCAATCTCAGCGAGGCTGTAATCATCAGCGTAGTAGAGCTCTATATAATTCATTTGCTTGTCTGTCAAAAGCGCCGCATAAAATTCAAAGAGCGCATTCATACGATTGGTTTTTTCGATTTCCATAACTTTTATTATACCAAAAAATAGCCTAATCTACCACACTAGGAAGTCAATCTAAGAAGATAGCTAGCTAAATTTGAGAAATATAAGAGACTAGCCCCAAGTAATTTCCAATTGATAGCTGGCAAAGGGATGTCCCTCTTGATTTTGTAGTTGATAATCTAGTTCAATCTTTTGCCCATCAACTTGATAATGGCTCGTTTGGATGATAAACTCCTGCATACCCATAGGTGTAGGAATATAGGCTAAACTATCGCTATCCTTTAGAAAGCGCATAATGGTCTTGGGATTGGAAAAACGGGTCATCACCAGTTCTTGACCATGAAATTTAATCACTACTTTTTCCTTTTCCTCATTATAGAAAAGCAGATAGCTATAATCTCCCTTCTCATGCACTTCCACGTCATAAAGCTGGTCAATCACTTCCAACTGCTCATCAAACTGAATCCTATTTCGCATCCGAATCTTCACATCAGGTCCTCTTTCTTGTCTCTTGTCCTACTATTTTACCAAAAACTCTAGCTTTTTGCTATAATGGTCATATGAACGAAAAAGTATTCCGTGACCCAGTTCACAACTACATCCATGTCAATAATCAAATCATCTATGACTTGATCAATACAAAAGAATTTCAACGCTTGCGCCGAATCAAGCAACTAGGAACTTCCAGTTATACCTTCCACGGTGGAGAGCACAGCCGCTTCTCCCACTGTCTAGGAGTCTATGAGATTGCACGACGCATCACAGAGATTTTTGAAGAAAAATATCCAGAAGAATGGAATCCTGCCGAGTCCCTCTTGACCATGACCGCTGCTCTCCTACACGACCTTGGGCATGGTGCCTACTCCCATACTTTTGAACATCTCTTTGATACAGACCATGAAGCCATTACTCAGGAGATTATCCAAAGTCCTGAGACGGAAATTCATCAAGTCCTGCTACAAGTGGCACCTGATTTCCCAGAAAAGGTTGCCAGTGTCATTGACCATACCTATCCTAACAAGCAGGTCGTGCAACTCATTTCCAGTCAAATTGATGCAGACCGCATGGACTATCTCTTGCGCGACTCCTATTTTACAGGAGCATCCTATGGAGAATTTGACCTGACTCGCATCCTCCGAGTCATTCGTCCTATCGAAAATGGGATTGCCTTTCAGCGCAATGGCATGCATGCCATTGAAGACTATGTCCTCAGTCGCTACCAGATGTACATGCAGGTTTATTTCCACCCAGCAACACGTGCTATGGAAGTTCTCCTACAGAATCTCCTCAAGCGCGCCAAGGAACTCTATCCTGAGGACAAGGACTTCTTTGCACGAACTTCTCCACATCTCCTGCCTTTCTTTGAAAAAAATGTGACCTTGTCTGACTATCTGGCTCTGGATGATGGTGTGATGAATACCTACTTCCAACTCTGGATGACCAGTACTGACAAGATTCTAGCTGACTTATCGCAACGCTTTGTCAACCGCAAGGTCTTTAAATCCATTACCTTTTCACAAGAGGACCAAGACAAACTTGCTAGCATGAGAAAATTGGTTGAGGACATCGGATTTGATCCCGACTACTATACTGCCATTCATAAGAACTTTGACCTCCCTTATGATATCTATCGTCCCGAATCTGAAAATCCAAGGACACAGATTGAGATCTTACAAAAAAATGGAGAACTGGCAGAACTCTCTAGCCTGTCTCCTATCGTCCAATCCCTTGCTGGCAGTCGCCACGGAGATAATCGTTTCTATTTCCCAAAAGAAATGTTAGACCAAAACAGTATCTTCGCAAGCATTACCCAGCAATTTTTACACTTGATTGAGAACGATCATTTTACCCCAAATAAAAACTAGAAGAGGAAATTTATGAGTATTAAACTAATCGCCGTCGATATTGACGGAACTTTAGTCAACAGCCAAAAGGAAATCACTCCTGAAGTCTTTTCTGCCATCCAAGATGCCAAAGAAGCTGGTGTCAAAGTCGTCATTGCAACTGGCCGCCCTATCGCAGGTGTTGCCAAACTTCTAGACGACTTGCAGTTGAGAGACGAGGGTGACTATGTTGTGACCTTCAATGGTGCCCTTGTCCAAGAAACTGCTACTGGCCATGAGATTATCAGCGAATCCTTGACCTACGAGGATTATCTGGATATGGAATTTCTCAGTCGTAAGCTCGGTGTCCACATGCACGCTATTACCAAGGACGGCATCTACACAGCCAATCGCAATATCGGAAAATACACAGTGCACGAATCAACCCTCGTCAGCATGCCTATCTTCTACCGTACACCTGAAGAAATGGCTGACAAGGAAATCGTCAAATGTATGTTCATCGATGAACCTGAGATTCTCGATGCTGCCATTGAAAAGATACCAGCCGAATTTTACGAGCGCTACTCCATCAACAAATCTGCTCCTTTCTACCTCGAACTCCTTAAAAAGAATGTGGACAAGGGTTCAGCTATTACTCACTTAGCTGAAAAACTCGGATTGACCAAAGATGAAACAATGGCTATCGGTGACGAAGAAAATGACCGTGCTATGCTGGAAGTCGTTGGTAACCCCGTTGTCATGGAAAACGGAAATCCAGAAATCAAAAAAATCGCCAAATACATCACCAAAACAAATGACGAATCCGGCGTAGCCCATGCCATTCGTACATGGGTACTGTAAAAGGGTATGAATAGACGAAAACCGCTCAGCTGAGCGGTTTTTAGTATCTAATTACATGCCCCCTGCCGGAATCGAACCAGCAACTACTCCTTAGGAGGGAGTTGTTATATCCATTGAACTAAGGGAGCTAGATAAAAACTCTGCTGAAAAAGCAGAGTTTTAGTCGAATTAACGACGGATTTCTTTGATACGAGCTGCCTTACCTTGAAGTGCACGCAAGTAGTACAATTTCGCACGACGTACTTTACCATAACGAACAACTTCGATCTTTTCAACACGTGGAGTGTGGATTGGGAAGATACGCTCAACACCTACACCGTTAGAGATTTTACGAACTGTGTAGTTTTCTGAGATGCCAGCACCTTTACGTGCAATAACAACACCTTCAAAAATCTGGATACGTTCACGGTTACCTTCGACAACTTTCGCGTGTACACGAACAGTGTCACCAGGACGGAATGATGGGATATCTGTACGAAGTTGACCTTCAGTCAAGCTTTGGATTAATGGATTCATTTTATTCTCCTATCTTTGTCAATCTTGAGGAACCTTCCTCAGCGGATAAACTGTATTTTTGTGCGTCCATTACACACAAGATACAGTTTACCAAATTTCCAGAAAAAAGTAAAGAAATTTATAGCAGAATTCCTAAAAAAATCGCAACCAAACCACCTAGGTAAGTCAAAGTCAGGTAAGAATAAAATATCTTCTTATCACTTAGCAGTCTTTGAAGTTCATCATTCAAGGTCGAAAAAGTTGTCAAACCTCCACAAAAACCCGTCGCTAGAATAGCATAGACTTCCTTAGATTCCACATGATTGTAGAATAATCCAATCAAAAAACAACCTAAAAGATTGGCTATGAGCGTTCCGAGTGGCAATTTAGAAGCTTGATTATAGCGGGAAAAGAAATACCGTACGAGCGCTCCTAAGCCACAAGCAATTGCAAGATAGACGATTACCATTTCTTCCTCCCTAGAAAATAAGCCAAGAGTAGACCTCCACCAATACTCAAAAGCAAATACATAACTAAACTAAGATAACGCCCAGTATCCAGTAGTTTCACAGCATCAAGCATGAGACTAGAAAAGGTTGTTAGACCTCCGCAAAAACCTGTACCCAGTGCTAAAACCAAGCCCTTACTAGTCCCCTTATAGACCAGATAGCCCTTAACAAGATAAACCAAGCAGAAAATGCCTAGATAGTTAACAAGAAGGGTGCCCCAAGGAAAGTCAGGACTGGCTGGTAACCAAGTGGAAACTAGATAGCGGACAAGTCCGCCCAACATAGCAGCTAGAAAAATCCCTAGCGGATAAAATTGTTCTTTTTTCATTTGATATTTTGATCCTGATAATCACGTGAACGTTTGAGTATGTCAGAAAAAGTCGCGACAATAGTTTCCTGATAGCGCTTGTCCTCTACACGACTTCTAACCTTTTCAAAAATAACTTCTTCTCTCTTGGTATCTAAAATCGGTTTACCTGAAGCTTTCTTATATGCAACTACCCCCTCAACCAAGTGCATTCGTTCTTCTAACAGTTTGACAATTTGATCGTCGATTTGATCAATTTCTTGACGAATACTATCTAAATCCATACAGTCTCCTCCTTTATTTGAATTATTGTATCAAAAAGCCACCAAATAGGCTAGTAAAATCCCAACTCACGATAAGAAAAATGCACTGATTGATTGTATCAGCGCACTTTTATACTTATCCTACTTTAGCAGCCAATTCTTCTGCGAATTGTTCTAAGCGTTCAATATCTTCCTCCTCAGCAGAAAGATCAACTTTGACACACTCTGAACCTTTTTCTGCTCCTGTTGACACAAAGACACGGTCAAAGTCATCAACAGCCTTACAGAATTCATCATAGAAGGTGTCACCTGAACCAACCACTCCGTAGATTTTACCATTCAAGTTAAGATCTGCTAGGTCTTCGTAGAAGTCCATCATCTCATCTGGCAATTCACCATCACCATAAGTATAGGTCGCAACGATAGCGATGTCTGCTTCCAAGAAGTCTGAAGCGTCAACAGTTGTACATTCATCAACATCGACATCCAAGCCCAAGTCACGTAATTTGTCTGCTACAATATCTGCAATTTCTTCGGTATTACCGGTCATACTGGCAAATACAATTTTTGCTAATGCCATATCGTCCTCCTCAATTTATCTTTCTCCATTATATCACATCTTTTTCATTTTAAAAATAAAAATTCTTGTGCTACAATGAAATGAGAAAGAATTGAGGTTATTTATGGACATTTGCCATCAAATTTTAGAAAAAATCAAAGAATACGACACGATTATCATTCACCGTCATATGAAACCAGACCCTGATGCCTTGGGAAGTCAGGTGGGATTGAAAGCTCTTCTCAAACATCATTTCCCAGAAAAAACCATCAAAGCAGTTGGTTTTGATGAACCAACTCTTACTTGGATGGCTGAAATGGATTCTGTTGAAGATAGTGCCTACCAAGGAGCCCTTGTCATCGTCTGTGATACGGCTAACACCGCTCGTATCGATGATAAACGCTATAGTCAAGGTGATTTTCTCATTAAAATTGACCACCATCCAAATGATGATGTATACGGTGACCTATCTTGGGTGGATACTAGTTCAAGCAGCGCTAGCGAGATGATTACCCTATTTGCAGAAACAACCCAGCTGGCCTTGTCAGATTGCGCTGCTGAGTTACTCTTTGCAGGAATTATTGGTGATACAGGCCGCTTCCTCTACCCTTCTACCACTGCACGGACCCTCCGTCTGGCTGCCTCTCTGAGAGAACAGAACTTTGACTTTGCGGCTCTCACTCACAAAATGGACACTATGAGCTACAAAATCGCTAAACTTCAAGGCTACATCTACGACCATCTGGAAGTGGATGAAAATGGTGCGGCGCGTGTTATCCTGAGTCAGGAAATCTTAAAACGATTCAATGTCACCGATGCTGAAACTGCAGCCATTGTCGGTGCACCTGGACGTATTGACAGTGTAAGTCTCTGGGGAATTTTTGTAGAGCAGGCTGATGGCCACTACCGCGTTCGCTTACGCAGTAAAATCCATCCTATCAATGAAATTGCCAAAGAACATGATGGAGGAGGCCACCCTCTAGCAAGCGGTGCTAATTCCTATCGTCTTGAAGAAAACGAAATCATCTACCAAAAGTTAAAAAACTTGCTTAAAAACTGATAAAATACTTGCCAAACTTTTCAGAATCTGATAGACTAGTATAGTAACAATCTATGGCTCGCAAAGAGACCATGGCAGAAAGGAAATATTGCAAAATGAAAAAAGATATCCATCCAGAATATCGCCCAGTTGTCTTCATGGACACAACTACTGGTTACCAATTCCTTAGCGGTTCAACAAAACGCTCTAACGAAACAGTTGAGTTCGAAGGCGAAACTTACCCATTGATCCGTGTGGAAATTTCATCAGACTCACACCCATTCTACACTGGACGTCAAAAGTTCACTCAAGCAGATGGACGCGTGGATCGTTTCAACAAAAAATACGGTCTCAAATAATGATAAAAAGACAGCTTCGGCTGTTCTTTTTTCTTTCTTGAAATTAACTGCGGTTTTCATGTTCCAGACTCAAAAGTATAGAGTTTTTTCTTGCCTAAAAAATATAAAAGATATATACTAGCTATATATAGTATAGATTGGAGATATACCATGACGACATCACTTACTAAGCAATACAATTTTAAAATCAATGAGTCATCAATGGAACAAGCTAGAGCTATCATCAAAGAAAAAGGAATGACTATGACGGATGCTATTAGTCTTTTTATCGAGCAAATTGTTCTCGAACAGGATTTACCAATAAAAACCGCAGAAGATTTACACCGTGAACGATTGATTCAGGAGCTACAAGCCCAATCTGAACGCGCCTTAAGAGAATATGAATCCGGGCAAGGAACTTCCCTAGATGACATGAGGCTACGATATGACTTATAAAGTGATTCTATCTACTGAAGTGAGTCAAGCAATTGACAGTATCCATAACTACATCAGCACTGTTCTTTTATCACCCCAGTCGGCTAAGAATACTGTAGCCAGAATTTTAGACAGCTTAAAAAGTTTAGAAATCTTTCCTGAAGCAGGTTTTGACGCTGATGAGAAAATCGGACTAAAAATCAACAGTAAGTACCCAACACGAGGAAAAATTATAGGGCAATATATCTTGCTTTACTTTATCGATCAAACTCAAAAAACTGTTTTTCTTTCCCACTTATTCCACACCAAAAGTGACTATGTTACCTTGCTACAAAGCAAAAATAATAAATCATTTTAATGCCCACCACTCTCTTAATAACCTTGTACTTAGTCTTCGTTTTAACTAAAAACTCAAAAAACTTTGCACTCTAGCTAGCCACACAATAGCTTCCAGAGTACAAAGTTTTTTTATTAGAGCAGATTTACTCTTCCTTATCTTGATTCTCAGTTCCTTACCAATAAAAAACTAAGCCTAGGACAATCTCCAAAGCTTAGTTTGATCTAGTTTCTTAATTTCCAGCGTAATATTTTTGAATTCCTTTAATAATACCTTCAACCAACTTATCTTGGTATTGGTCACTACGGATTCGTTGGTTTTCTTCTGAATTATCCATATAACCCAACTCTAATAACACAGCAGGTTTCGCAGTCTCACGAAGAACAGCGAAGGTAGCTTGCAGAAGTCCAGCATCTCTAGCTCCTGTCTCGGCCAAGAGAGATGAATGAAGATCTGCTGCCAAACGATTACTTTCACTTATACGGTCTGGATTATTATGCCAGTACTGGTTAATCTTGCTCGGGTAACCTGCATCTTCCTTATAAGAATAAGTCTGTATTCCCAGATTCAGTGTTGTGTCATTCCCAGTAGCGTTAAAATGAATACTAATAAAGAAGTCTGCATTCGTTTTATTGACCATACGAGAACGCTCCGTCACAAAGTCAACATCCACATCACTATCACGAGATGTTAAAACTGTATAGCCAAGTTCTTCTAAACGTTTCCGTAATTTACGAGAGACCTGTAGATTCAAATCTTTTTCAGCTATTCCATAATAGTAAGCGCCCGAATCACGTCCACCATGCCCAGGATCTAGGAAGATAGTTTTACTATAGCGCCCCTTTTCAAATCCTTTTGGAAGTTCTTGCACCCATTTACCATTATCTTTGAAAAAATGACTACTTCCATCAATAGTATAAGTTCCAGTGACATAAACGCCATCTTCTTTAAGATAATACCAAGCTTGATAATCTTGATCATAAAGCCACTCTTTGTGAGCCATGTAGCCACCAGATTTTAGATAGTAAGAGCCAACCCATTGCTGCTCAGCATAATGCCCACCTGACTTGAGATAAAACCAGCTAGAGTAGTTAGGATCGTACACCCATTCTTTATCTGCCATAGCCCCACTGGATTTCAGGTAATAATTTCCCTTCCAGGTATTAGCTATCATGACACCATTTTGATCAAATGCATACCATTTACCATTGATTTGACTCCATTGGTTAGACAGATATTTTCCTGAGCCATTGGCGTAGTACCACTTGTTAGCCATCTGATACCAGCTATTTTCAAGTAAGTAACCATTCTTATCAAATAGGTAGCCCTCATAGAGAGTATCTGTAAATTTGACACCCGTTTGACTATAATAAGCCCACTTCCCATCTTCTTTTACCCAACCAGTTTGTAGCTTAGACTCAGTAGGAAGAGTTGGCTGGTTCTCTGTATCTGCTTGAGAAGTACTTGCAGAGCTAGTAGTTGAACTAGAGATAGAGTTATTCGTAGGATGACTAGCGTCATTAGCTAAAACTGTTTGGCTAGTAAATCCAAGAAGAGCCAGAGCAAGAATCGTAAATTTCTTATATGATTTCATTTATTTAACCTTTCTAGGGGAATGGAATCCCTGTGTTATTGAGTTCTTTGACTTCATTGATGGAGGAAGATTTGTTCCACATCCTCTAAGCTATAATTTATATGACATCATAGAGTGTTTAGCTTAAGTGTTTAGCTTATTTAAAGATGTGAAACCTAAAAAGCATGACTAAGTGGGAACCTTAAAAATTCAATTTCTGAACACCTAATCTCGCTTCAAATAGTTATCGAACAAGTCGAGTAGTTTTATTAAAATCATCTATTTATATTATACACCAAATTTAAGAAAAATTTTTGCAAACATCTAAATTTAAAATAAATCTAGTCCCTAGCTATACCGAATTTTAGTTTACTCTGTCCAGTAGAGATGTTATAATAAAAATAGGAGGACACAAAATGAACAATAAAACTAAAAAGTTCACACTTGCTACAGTTTTAGTACTTTCCTTGTTAGGTGCTGGAACTCTTACATCACAATCAGTAGCCGCTAATGATAGGTTGGTTTCCACTCAAGTAATCAATGGTCAATCCTACAATATATTAAACTCTGAGGTCACTAGTGCTTCTTCTGGTACTACTCTAGTTGGGATTGAAGGGACTTTCTTAACGCCAGATAAACAGGCTATCTTAGACCGTATCAATGCCATTCGAAAAGAGGCAGCAGACGAAGGTCTAGTTACTAGCTATGTTCCTATCAAATGGTCAACTGCACTAGAAAAAACAGCCTTCGTTCGTGCAGCAGAAGCTTCGATCACCATTGATCACACACGCTTGTCTAGCAAGGATATTTGGACTTCCTGGCCTGCAGGAAATTTCTCCCTTTCAGAAAATTTGGCTTGGAACTACAATGGATTTATGAAGGCCATCCAGCAATGGTATGATGAAAAAGCCGATTATGTTAAATCTCGTAGTGGTGTCAGTGTTACGGGTCAAACTGGACACTATAAATCCTTAATTGATCCAAAGCTGACCTATATGGGGCTTGCAGCCTTTGAAAACCCTGTCACTCAAAATGGATGGATTACCGTTGCACAAAGTTTCGGAACAGCATCTGGTGGCTCTGAAGAATTAGCTGGTGGTTATGGAAAGGCCATTCAATATACAGAAGCAAATTCTTCTCAGACTCAAACATTTGCGACTAAGGCAAATCTTTTTGACAAAGACTTAAAGGCTATCGGAACTCATAAAACCAAAACTACAAATACAAATTCAAGTCAGAAACTAGACGATGAGACCAATGACCCTGCCGAATTTCTTAATCGACTAAGAAGTTGGTTCAATCATTCCCAATACTTCGGAAGTTGGATTCAATCAAACGGACGTTGGTGGTTTAAACACAATGACGGCTCATACACGAGTAATGGATGGGAAAAAATAAATAGAACTTGGTATCGCTTTGACAACTCTGGTTGGATGCAAACAGGCTGGGTGAAAGACGGTAATTGGTACTATCTCGACGGTTCAGGCGCTATGAAGACTGGTTGGCTCAACGATAATGGTTCATGGTATTATCTTGACCAGTCAGGTGCTATGAAAACTGGCTGGATGAAAGTATCTGGTAAATGGTACTATGCCTATAGCTCTGGCGCACTCGCAATCAATACGACTACACCTGACGGTTACCGTGTTAATTACAATGGGGAGTGGGTAGGATAATTTAACTACAACAAAAAGACTCTATACTATCTCACAGTGAGTAATCTTCACTTTCAGATAGTATAGAGATTTTTATTTACCTAGTATAGCTCTTATCTTAGGCGTTTATAACAAACTGAAACAAGAACAAGACAAAAGCACCTCGTAAAAAGTACTGCAAGTTGCTCATACCTTTTTGAGGTGCTTTTTGATATGAGCCCATGTTTTCTCAATAGGATTGTACTCAGGTGAGTAGGGAGGAAGAGGTAAAAGTTTATGCCCAAACTCTTCACACAAGAGTTCTATCTTCCCCATTCTATGGAATCTTGCATTATCCATAATAATAACCGATGGTGTGGTTAATGTTGGTAAGAGAAATTTCTGAAACTAAGCCTCAAAAAAGTCGCTCGTCATCGTTTCTTGGTAAGTCATTGGAGCGATTAACTCCCCATTTGTTAGCCCTGCAACCAAAGAAATCCTCTGATATCTTCTTCCAGATACCTTACCTTCTTATTATCTGACCTTTTTATGAGCGACCATATTCTCGATAAAAATAAGTATCGAATCCTGTTTCATCAATATAAACAGGTGCTAGGTGCTTTAAACTATTAAAATTCTTAAGAAATAAAGCTACTTTTTCTGGGGCTTGTTCATGGATAGTATAGTACTTTATGGTTACCGAACAAGTCTAATGAAAAAATTCCGATGATAGTTCTAAATCTCAATAACCGCTTGGGTTCCATGATCCAACTCCAGCAAGGCATCTATACTTGTATAGAAAATCCTGCCCTGAATAAGGAGATGTAAATATTGCTTTCCTCCAAAATGGTCATAGTTTTACTGGCAAATCTAACATATCACGGATAAATTAACAAGTGATTTCTGAATTGCTAAACATTTTCTTTTCTTATACCATATTTTCACATTTTCTCTTTGAGAAAGATATTTCCAAGAAAAAGGTTCGTTTTTTATCTATTTTCAAAAAATCTCAAAAACTAAATTGAAAGAATTTTTAGAAAATTTTTGTTTTTCTCTTTACAGTTTAAAAAAATTCTGCTATAATGACACACATAATTAAATTAGAATTTAAGGAGAACGATATGACATCTGCTAAAGAATATATCCAAAGCGTGTTCGAAACTGTAAAAGCTCGTAACGGGCACGAGGCTGAATTCCTCCAAGCTGTTGAAGAATTTTTCAACACTTTGGAACCTGTATTTGAAAAACACCCTGAGTATATCGAAGAAAATATCTTGGCACGTATTACTGAGCCAGAGCGCGTGATTTCTTTCCGTGTTCCTTGGGTTGACCGTGATGGAAAAGTTCAAGTAAACCGTGGCTACCGTGTTCAATTCAACTCAGCTGTTGGACCATACAAAGGCGGACTTCGTTTCCACCCAACTGTAAACCAAGGGATTTTGAAATTCCTCGGATTTGAACAAATCTTTAAAAACGTCTTGACTGGACTTCCTATCGGTGGAGGTAAAGGTGGATCAGACTTCGATCCTAAAGGTAAAACAGATGCCGGAGTGATGCGCTTCTGCCAAAGCTTCATGACTGAATTGCAAAAACACATCGGACCATCACTTGACGTACCCGCTGGTGATATCGGTGTTGGTGGACGTGAGATTGGTTACCTTTACGGTCAATACAAACGCCTTAACCAATTTGACGCTGGTGTCTTGACTGGTAAGCCTCTTGGATTTGGTGGTAGCTTGATTCGTCCAGAAGCAACTGGTTACGGTTTGGTTTACTATACTGAAGAAATGCTGAAAGCTAACGGTAACAGCTTTGCTGGTAAGAAAGTCGTTATTTCAGGTTCTGGTAACGTGGCTCAATACGCTCTTCAAAAAGCAACTGAACTTGGTGCAACTGTCATCTCTGTATCTGACTCAAACGGCTATGTCATCGATGAAAATGGTATCGACTTTGATCTTTTGGTAGATGTTAAAGAAAAACGTCGCGCTCGTTTGACTGAGTATGCTGCTGAAAAAGCAACTGCTACTTATCATGAAGGTTCTGTATGGACTTATGCTGGAAACTATGACATCGCTCTTCCATGTGCTACTCAAAACGAAATCAATGGCGAAGCCGCTAAACGCTTGGTTGCTCAAGGCGTTATCTGTGTATCTGAAGGTGCCAACATGCCAAGCGACCTTGATGCCATCAAAGTTTACAAAGAAAATGGTATCTTCTACGGACCTGCCAAAGCTGCCAACGCTGGTGGTGTAGCCGTTTCAGCCCTTGAAATGAGCCAAAACAGTCTTCGCCTCTCATGGACTCGTGAAGAAGTTGATGGACGTCTCAAAGACATCATGACAAACATCTTCAACACAGCTAAAACGACTTCAGAAACATACGGTCTTGATAAAGACTACCTTGCAGGAGCAAACATTGCTGCCTTTGAAAATGTAGCAAATGCTATGATCGCCCAAGGTATTGTTTAATATTCATTTGCTTAATCCTCAATCGCTACGATTGGGGATTTTTAGCTTGAATTAAAAAGTTGGGAAAATCTAATTAAATAAAATAAAAACAGAACAACTTGATTACGGAGTTCAAACCAATTTCTAACAATGTTTTATAAAACTCGGTGGACTATTCTAAATTCAATCTATTTTATACTTTTCGAAAATCTCTTCAAACCACGTCAGCGTCGCCTTACCGTATGTATATGATACTGACTTCGTCAGCTCTATCTGCAACCTCAAAACGGTGTTTTGAGCTGACTTCGTCAGTTCTATCCACAACCTCAAAACTGTGTTTTGAGCTGACTTCGTCAGTATTATCTACAACCTCAAAACAGTGTTTTGAGCAACCTGCGACTAGCTTCCTAGTTTGCTCTTTGATTTTCATTGAGTATTACTTACTCGCCCCCTTTTTTG
>NZ_JBBJZY010000022.1:0-30812 GCF_038148955.1 Streptococcus pseudopneumoniae | reverse complement strand
ATGGGAGCACGCCCACTTCGCCGTACTATTCAAGACTATATTGAAGACGCAATCACTGATTACTACCTTGAAAATCCAAATGAAAAAGATCTCAAAGCAGTTATGACTAGCAAGGGCAATATTCAAATTAAGTCTGCCAAAAAAGCTGAAGTAAAAAGTTCTGAAACAGAAAAATAAATCCTATAGAAAAGGAGTAGAAAATGAAAATTTTCTGCTTCTTTTTACTAAAATAACTGTAATTTCTTGACAGCTTGCCCTTTGTCCATTATGATAATAATAACGATACTAGATAATGAGGAAAATGCAATGGCAAACCCAACTTTCGGAGAAAAAAAAGCGAATACAGACTATGTTGCTCGTTACGGTGTATATGCAGTAATTCCAGACGCTGAACAAAAACAAATTGTTCTTGTTCAAGCGCCTAATGGCGCTTGGTTCCTACCAGGTGGCGAAATTGAATCAGGTGAAAATCATCAGGAGGCCCTAAAACGTGAGTTGATTGAAGAACTTGGATTCACAGCTGAAATTGGTACCTATTACGGACAGGCTGACGAATATTTCTACTCTCGTCACCGTGACACCTACTACTACAATCCTGCCTACCTCTATGAAGCGACTTCCTTCAAAGAAGTACAAAAACCATTAGAAGACTTTAATCATATCGCCTGGTTTCCTATTGATGAGGCTATTGAAAATCTCAAACGTGGTAGCCATAAATGGGCCATTCAATCTTGGAAAAAACAGCATAAGATTGACTAATACTCTTCGAAAATCTCTTCAAACCACGTCAGCGTCGCCTTACCGTAGATATGGTCACTGACTTCGTCAGTCTTATCTACAATCTCAAAACTGTGTTTTGAGCAGCCTGCGACTAGCTTCCTAGTTTGCTCTTTGATTTTCATTGAGTATAAATCAAGCTACTTTATTTAAAAAGTGCTATAATAGAATTAGAAAATCGGAGGAAATATTATGAAGCTTATCAATACGACAAACTCACACTCGCAACTTGTAAAAAGCCAGCTAGAAAGTACCGATGCAACCCTTGTTGAAGTCTATTCTGCAGGGAATACAGATGTTATTTTTACCCAAGCGCCGCTTCACTATGAAATCCTCATCTCAAACAAACACCGTGCTATTCGTGAACCTGAAATCGAAACCATTCAAGAGTTTTTCTTGAAACGTAAAATTGATAAGGAAGCTATTGATGAGGCTAATATCAAGACACTCTACTCAGAGAAATTGATTGGAATTTCGATTCCAATCAAGTAAAAACTCGATTTGAGAAAAAATCCAGTAAGTCTTTCCATAATAAAACGCATAGTAGCAAGAGTTTCTACACCCGCTATTATGCGTTTTTATCATTTTGAAATCTATTGCTAAAGATATTACTATAAAAAAGATTTGATTCTGCTTCTCACACAATCAAATCTTTTTTGTTATTTTAAAAACGAATCGTTTCACGTGTTTTCTCATATGAGGTAACAAAGCGGTTGGTTACACCAGGTTCTGCTACTTCCAATGCTTGCGAAATCTTGTCAAATGAAGCGCGATAATCAAATTCTTTTTCAAAGATATCTAAAGCTTCGTTAAATGCTTCTTGAATGCGTTCATCAAATGAGCGGTAGCGGTTAGAATATTGCAATAGTTGCTCTGTCAAGGTTGCATACTGCACAATATTATAAGTTTCCGTTTCTAAAGCTTCCATATCATTCGTTGCAATTTCAAGAACTCTGGTAACAGATTCAATGTTAATCATTTTTTGTTCTAACTCAACCATTAAATCCTCGGTATTATTGCTTGCCGTAAAGAATAACTTCAAGAAAGTTTGTGGAATACCTGGCAGATTGCGTTTTTCCATGTATCGCTTGATAGTATGGAGACGATTGACATAAACATTGGCCTTTTGACGTGCATTGATATCATCTTTCTCAATTTGCGTCAGACGCTCACTAACTGAAATTTGGTCATCCTCAATTTCTTTTAATTGAGTTTGTAAATCCTCAAGTTTTTCTTCAAGAACTGAATAAGCTTGGGTTGGTTCTTCTTGATTTGAAGTTACCTCAGCAATAGCTGCCTCAAAACTCTCTAATTCTGTCTGAATACGACGAACATGGCTTGCAGCTGTCTCAGGAAGTAAATAGGTCTTGTTCAAACGTGCAATATCTTCTACCAATAAAGTATTATTCTCTTTCATATGTTGAAGATAGGTTGGAAGAGTTGCAAGTAGATTTTCCACTACTTTCTGAGCAGCAATTTCTCGAGTAAAAATATCATACAAGGCATTGATTTCCTCTTGTGCCTGTCCATTCTCATACTCGGCATTGTCCAATTCCAACTGACGAATATTCTCTTGGTTTTTCTTGAATGCTTCATAAAGCAAGTGGAAACGTGCTTCAATATCCGTTTCAACAAAATGATAATTAGCATCAATTAGTTTACGATAACCATCTTCTAAATCTTCTAGTTGATCTGGTAGCTCTTTAGATAATGTTGTTACAATTGCTGGTATACGATCAACAATATGTGTCAAAGCCAAGATATGATTTTCAGCATTATCCAAAATCACAGCAGCTTCTACTGGGTCACCCGATGAATTCAAGGTTACAAATTGTGAAAATTCAGATTGGATATTTTCTAATTGTTTTTCAATTTCATCCAAGGCTTGACCATACTGTTCTGAATTTTCAGCAACTCTATGCTGAAGTTCCTCAAATAAATCCAAAGCATGAAGAACACGACCACTATTTTTAGATTCTTGCTTCTCTAAGTCTGCCAAAGCATTGCGAATTTCAGCAATATCTTCTTCAATCAAAGTAATTTGACTCTCAATTTGGTCAATTTGATGACTGGCCTTGAGAAAACGAAATGAATGGTTATATCCTTCTGCTTCAAAGAGATTATTTTCAATATCGGCAAAAGAGTTGAGAGATAAATCGACCCATTTTTGATTCCATTCACGGAAAGCCACTTGACTTTGTCCAATCAAGTGCATATTTTTTACAGCTTCTACTTCATCATTTACTGGAAGATTGTATAGTTCTTCTTTTCTTTCTTCTAGCGCCTCTAATCTTCCCTCGTTTCGCTTACGTAGAAAGATTGCCACTACATAAGCCAGAACTAAAATGACTGCAATTGCAACCATTAAATAAATTAGTTGTCCATTAGACATATCAAACTCCTTTTTTACTTGAAACAATCGTAATGATTATATCATATTTTTTAGACCAAGGGAACTACTTCTCCCGATTTTTTAGACATCAAGTGTACTATAAACGGCATTTTCCTCGATAAACTCACGACGAGGCTCTACTCGATCCCCCATCAACATATCAAAGATTTTATCTGCTTCTGCAGCATCATCCACAGAAACTCTAGCCATCAAGCGATGTTCGGGATCCATGGTTGTTTCCCATAATTGGTGGTCATCCATTTCACCCAAACCTTTATAACGCTGAATAGTTGGTTTGGCACGTCCTTCACTGTGGCGGGCTAAAGCTTCTTGGAGTTTGATTTCTTGATCTGCACCTGGCTGGATGTATTCTTTAATCTCACTTCCAACCTTGACACCATAGATTGGAGGTTGGGCAATATAAACATAACCAGCTTCTAGGATTGGTTTCATATAACGATAAATCAAGGTTAAAAGAAGAGTACGAATGTGGGCTCCATCGACATCGGCATCGGTCATCAAAACAAGCTTTTGGTAACGAGCTTTTGAAACATCAAATTCTGCGCCAAATCCTGTTCCCATGGCTGTGAAAAGACTACGAATTTCTTCGTTAGCAAGAATCTTATCCATGCTGGCTTTTTCAACGTTCAAGATTTTACCGCGAATTGGTAGGATAGCCTGGAACTCACGGTTACGACCAGATTTGGCTGATCCACCAGCTGAGTCTCCTTCGACGATGAAGAGTTCTGTTTCAGCAGGATTGTTAGAAGAACAGTCTGCTAGTTTCCCTGGAAGGTTGGAAATTTCCAAACCAGATTTTTTACGAGTGACTTCACGCGCACGCTTGGCAGCTACACGAGCTTTGGCAGCCAAAATTCCTTTTTCCACGATACGTTTGGCAATCTGTGGATTTTCCATGAGGAAATCGGAGAAGGCTTCACTGAAGAGACGATTGGTAATCTTGACCACTTCGCTGTTCCCCAGTTTGGTCTTGGTTTGTCCTTCAAACTGTGGATTTGGGTGTTTAACTGAGATAACTGCAGTTAATCCTTCGCGAACATCTTCCCCTGTTAAATTATCTTCATTGTCTTTTAGTAACTTATTCTTACGAGCATAATCGTTGATAACACGTGTCAAGGCTGTACGGAAACCTTGCTCATGCGTTCCACCTTCATGGGTATGAATATTATTGGCGAAACTCATGACATTTTCATGGTAACCTGTTGTGTACTGCATAGCTACTTCAACTGTGATATCATCCATCTCACCATCTGTGTAAATTGGTGTATCAAAGATTACATCCTTGTTCTCATTGATATATTCAACATAGCTAGCAATCCCACCTTCATAATGGTAGTGCTTGGTTTGTTCCAAACCTTCACGCTTATCTGTAATGGAGATTTGAAGACCGCGATTTAGAAAGGCCAATTCTTGAATGCGTTTATTTAATTTATCAAAATCAAAGGTTGTTGTTTCAGTGAAGATTTCTGGGTCTGGTGTGAAGTGAACCGTTGTTCCAGTTCTATCTGTATCTCCAACCACCTCAAGATCCGCAACAACATGACCACGACGGTATTCTTGGTAATGAATTTTACCGTTTTTGTGGACATGAACATCTAATTGAGTGGA
Organism: Streptococcus pseudopneumoniae; assembly: GCF_038148955.1. Lineage (GTDB taxonomy): Bacteria > Bacillota > Bacilli > Lactobacillales > Streptococcaceae > Streptococcus > Streptococcus pseudopneumoniae_T. Next base: position 26,014 of record NZ_JBBJZY010000022.1, on the reverse strand, counting down.
AAGGGCGTTAACTACTGACGACCCCACTCCGTGAAGACCACCTGAGACCTTATAGCCGCCACCGCCAAATTTTCCTCCAGCGTGAAGGACAGTAAAGACAGTCTCAACGGCAGGTCGACCTGTTTTTTCCTGAATATCGACTGGGATACCACGCCCATCATCGACAACAGTAATCGAATCGTCTGGCTCAATAAAGACTTGAATATGGCTGGCAAATCCTGCCAAGGCCTCGTCAATTGAGTTATCAACAATTTCCCAGACTAAATGGTGAAGACCTTCTTTTGAGGTTGACCCGATATACATCCCTGGACGCATACGAACAGCCTCTAAGCCCTCTAAAACTTGAATTTGACTGGCATCATAATCCTGTGCCTGCAGATTTTTGATTTCTTCTGTCATCTTATTCCTTTTTCTTACATGTCTAATACTTGTCTTAAATTCACGATACTGGTAAACAAGTGGGTATCGAGTCCTGCAGATTGACCTGCTTCGATATCAATCGGTCGATCACCAATGACAAGACCTGAGCTAATCTGATACTTTTCTCTTAAATAAATCATGGACTCAGGGTTTGGCTTTCTCTTAAAACCTGAGCTAGAAGTCACTACTTCCGTAAAATAGGTTGTTATAGAAGTTTTTTCTAAAATTTCTAAGACCTGATTATTTCGATGAGAGACCAAAAAATGACGTCCACCTTGATTTGAAATGTCTTCCAATAGGTCAGAAACTCCTTCAAACAAAATCGGGTGTTCAAGCTCTCTGGCTTCATTTTCCTTGTATTTTTCTAAAAAATGCTCTAAATTGGGAGCGAATATCTCAATCGCAAAAGGAGTAGAAACCTTTAAAGCCTGATAGACACTGTCATGGTCTTGTGTGATACCATACAATGCCAATGTTTCAACAAATGCAGCTGTTGAAGTTTCATAATTATTCAGTAAAGTTCCACCTAAATCCCAGATATAATCGTGATATTTCATACCCTTCATTATAGCATTTTTTTATGAAAAAAGCGATGATTTCCCTGATTTTTCCACATAAAAAACGAGAGAATAACTCCCGTTTTACTGATTTTTACCAAAGACATCTCGATAGAGCATTCCTGTTCGTAAACTCTCTGCGTCCCCTCCTAGTTGGTCCACCAACTCGTAGGCAAAGGCAAGAGCTGTCGAAGGGCCTCGACTGGTTGTCAACTGACCATCTACCACTACTGTTTCCTTGACATATTGACCATCAAGGATTTGCTCTTGAACGCCGTCATAGCAAGTGTACTGCTTATTTTTCAATAGCCCTGCTTGGTTGAGGGCAATTGGCGCCGCACAAATGGCCGCCAGTTTCTTCCCTTCTTGTTCGAAATTTTGCAACTCTTGAATCAAGGCCTGATTGTCCCGTAAATTTGCAGAACCAGGCATCCCTCCAGGAAGAACAATCATGTCATAGTCTGATAAATCACCATCAAAAACACGATCTGCACTTACTTGGATTGCATGCGAACCCGTTACTTGCTCTTCAAACCCAACCATATCACAAGTAATATTTGCACGACGCAAGACATCTACAACTGTCAAAGCTTCAATTTCTTCAAAGCCCTGAGCTAACATAACTGCTACTTTTACCATGATTTTCTCCTTATTTGATTTGTTTTAATACAACCTTTTTCCGTTTGAATGGGACTTTTCCGCTCTTTTCTTCAGCTAGATTAGTCTGGTAACTCATCGATAAAAGCAAGCCAACACCAATCAGATTACTGATAATAGCTGATCCCCCTTGAGAAATGAAAGGCAAGGGAATCCCCGTCAAGGGAAGCAAGCCCGTCACGGCACCGATATTCTCAAAGATATGGAAGAGTAACATCATAATCAAACCTGTGGAAATATAGGTGTAGAACTGATTATTTGATTTAAGAGTAATCTTCAACATACGATAAATCAGCATGAGATAAAGGGCGATAACAAGGACAGAGCCAATAAAGCCAAAATCTTCTGCAATAACCGTGAAAATCATATCTGACTCACGAACTGGAATAAGCAGATTTGAAGCATTAAAACCTTGACCAAATAAACCACCACTCCCAATGGCAATCTGCCCTTGAGCCTGCTGGTAAGTCGTTGTTTGGGCAAACTCAAAGGGATTGAGCCAAGCCAAAATTCGATTGATTTGGTAGGTCGGCATTCCAATCTGGTGAAGAAAAGCTCGTCCGTCCTTGCTAATAAAGATGGCTAAGAAACCAGCAACTCCTGTCACAGCAGTCACAAATACTGGGATAATAATTTTCCAAGAAACCCCTGATAATAAAACGATTCCTGAGAAAATGGCTACAAAAACCAAAGCCGTCCCCAAGTCACTTTGGAGTGCTAAAAGAATTAGGACTGGAATAGTAAAGAGAATCATCCAGAAAATCAATAAGAAGTCCAGCGGAACTGTGCGTCTCCATTCCTTATGTTTTTTGGTAAACTGGACAATGACACGAGCCAACATGAGGATATAGGATATCTTCATAAATTCTGACGGTTGAAACAAGGTAATGCCATTTACCGATACCCAGTTTTTGGCACCCGTTGATGCAACTAGGCTTGGATTATAAAAGACAATTGGCAAGACCATGAGTCCCAAGCCTAAAATATACAGAAAGGGGGTCACTTTCCAAAGAAATTCTGTATTAAAGAGCATGACCACAAAACCAATCACAAGCCCCAAGGCAATCCAGGCGACCTGCTGCCCTAAAATGGGCAGAATATTGTTTGGATAATCATGACTAACAGCTATATAGATAGCCACCACGCCGATAACCAGTAGAAAAAATACTGGCAAGAGCAAACTATAATCGACTCTAGAGTCGAGAGAACGTTTCATATACACTAACCTTATACTTTCATACAATACTATTTATCAAAGTTCATTTAAAAATCTATCAATAGCCTCATTAACTTCAGATTGAGCAATCGTTGTAACACTCGCTTCTTTTGCTAGAGAAGTCACTATTTGCTTGCCGTATCGTTTTCCGACGATTCTTCTATCCAGAATGAGGGTTAAAGAACGTTGGTGTTCACGTCTCATACTTCTTCCCAAAGCCTGTTTTAAACGAATAATGGCCATTGGCAATTGATAATCATAAAAGGCATTTTTCCCTTCTTGAATTAGTTCCTGATTGATCTTTTTCGTCAAGGGCTCTTGAGGATTTTGGAAAGGAAGTCTCGGTACAACCTGAATCACAAAAGGATGACTTGAAAAATCGACTCCTTCCCAGAAACTTGCTGCACCAAGCAGGATTTGTTGTTCACCTTTTTCAAAGCGTTTCTTTAGCTGATGAACATTCCCATTTTTATACTGGGCCAGATGGCTAACTGGAAGTAAATCCGATACTGCTAGAAGCATGTCTTTAGCAGTAAAGAGAACCAAAATCGGTTGTTGGAAAACTTGAACATCCATCAGTAAATCAGCTACTTCTTGGGCATAAATTTCTAAGGATGTTTCTGTTACTAGGGGAAAATCTTTGACCAAGACCACCTCTTGTTCCTGTTTTTTACAAGCTTCAATCTTAATAAATTTGGCTTCGGGATAACCTAAAAGGTCTGCCAAAGAAACCCTCTGACTAATCTCAAGAGTGGCCGACACTCCCAAGACTTGACATGAATCAGGCACTAAAGAAGATAGAAGAATACGACCTGATTTTGTAGAAGAAATCTGAATTTTCTTTTGACTCGTTTCAGTTGCTTCAAGCCAGTAATCACCTTCAGCCGTAAAATAGCGAACCAGTTCCTCAAAGCCTTCTACCTCTAATTCTGAAAAATACTGGTGAAGATTGGCAAGAGAATCTGAGATATTTTTTCGAGATTTGCCAGACTGAAATTGTTCTATCAAGTAGAAGCACTCAAAGCGAATACTTTCTAGTATTCGTTGTTGAATCCTATTTTCTTCTCCTACTAAAGCCTTATCAAGCAAATCGATAATAGACTGGATATCGTAGGTCTCTTGAAGCAGATTTTCTAGAGCTAACAAAATCTTTTGGACTTCATCAATAATCAATAAACGGTCGCTGACAAATTCAGGATTATCTTCCAGTCTGGTTACAAGATAGGCATGATTGGTCACTAAAAGCTTGCAAGTCTCTGCTCTTTCCTGACTACGTTTCCAAAAATCTTCCGTCATAAATAAGCTCTTGGATGATACATTTCCATCATGACGAAGATCTGTCAGAAAATGTTGGTAACGGTAAAGCTGACCAATCTCATCCAAATCCCCGGTTTCTGTCTCTGTCAACCAGACCAAGAGTTGCATTTTAAAGCGTCTAAATAAGCGATTTTCATCATTTTCCTGCAATGAACGATAAAAGGCATCCAACTTCAGGTAATTCTGTGGCCCCTTTAAACTATGGATATCTGTATGGAATACTTCCTTGAGACGTTTACCTTCTTCTTCCATGATTTGATTTTGAAGAATCTTTGTCGGAACACTAAGGACAATCTGACGATTTTTCACTTGGGACAAAGCGGGTAAGAGATAGCCATAGGTTTTCCCAATCCCTGTCGGCGCTTGAATCAGAGAGACAGGCTCATCTTTCAAAAGTAAGTCGACCTCTTTAGCAAAACGTTCTTGTTCCTCCCTCACTTCAAGGTTTAACAAAGAAATATTTTTAGAAAAATCTTGGGATAGTTTTCGTGGTTCCAGGGGAGCTGCAGTTTTCTTGAAATACAGTCCTTGAACTTCAACCAAGTCTGGAGAAGTCAGGATAGATTGGCTGCGATAAATTTCTTCAATAACCAAGTAGGACTCATATAAGAGAGCGTCAGCCATTTCCAGCAAGCGTTCCAAGAGGTCTTTCGGAAGCTGGGCCATCTTTTCCCGTAAAAACAAGAGTAATTCTGCTGTAGCTTGGGCATCTGAGAGGGCTGTATGGGCATGTTTAAGAGGAATTCCTAATTCTCGACACAATATCGGCAAACTATATTTTTCCAGTTCAGGGAAAAAGACCTGGGCCAATTCGACCGTGTCAACACGAGGATTTCTTAGTTCATAGCCTTCAAAAAATAAATTTTCCGCCAAGAGATTGGCATCAAACTGAACATTGTGGGCTACAAAAATCCCATCCTCCACCAAGTCAAAGATTTTTCTAGCAACTTGCGAAAAATCAGGTGCTTGCGCCAGACGTTGGTCTGTCAATCCTGTCAGTTCTTTGATATGAGCATCTAAGGGTTCATGTGGATTGACATCCGTCGTATAGTGATCGACGATTTTTCCGTCCTCAATCACGACAATTCCCACTTGGATAATTTTAGCCTTACTACCTGTGCTAGTTGCCTCTAAATCCACCACAACATAGCGATTACCAATCGTTTTCATTATAAAAAATTATACCAAAAAAAGGGCCATTTGGCACCTGCAAACATGTGATTAGTTTCAAACTCAAGAACACTACTTGTCTTAAAAATCCCAGCAAACAGAGCATCCTAGCCTACTTATTTTTTTGAAAATATTGGAGAATAAGAAAAATTGAGAGAAGAAATGTTTGCATTTTCCTTCTCTCAACGAATCATTTGCTTTATTTAACCATATCAGGATCGTAATCATAAAATCCTGTATCAAGGAAACGGTTTTTAGGGTGAAGTTTACGAACTTCTTCATCCAGCAAGAAGGCTTGATCATGGCTAAAGTTGCCCTCTTGAATCAAGCTACGCGCTTGGATAAAGAGTCTTGCAATCTCAACAAAGTTCTGACCTGGAGTGTAGAGCCCTTCTAGTTTCCAGTGAGTGAAACCATGCTCCACCAATTCTGTCAATTTGGTCATCAAATCAAGGTCATTGTTGGCAAAGATGTGGGTACCATGATTGTCTTCAAAAATGGAATAGTGGCTCTCAGGATCACTTGGCTCAGCCAAGAAGAGGTCACGCTTGCGAGTCTTTTCATCATCGATATGCGTAAAGTTATAATAGTTTTGCAAGAGCGGACGTTTAGAATGATGGATGACACTGGCACCGTAAACCAAAACTTCAGCAGGAATTTCCAAAATCTCTGGCATTTTGAAAAGTTCTGCAGATGGAATTTCACGCGCCAAAACAGCCTCAGATGCGCCAGCCTTTTGTCCCCAGAAGTTGATCTGACGACTGCTTGTCACCATAGTTGAAGCATCATAAATGGTCTTAAATGAATAACCATCGCGGTTGACTACGTAAAAGACACCTGCATCCCCAATCGTAATGTAGTCTGTCTTGATTTCTTCCAAAAAGTCTAAGAAAGGTTTGATACGGTCCATCATATCTTGGTGCATGAGGGCATTGACTGCAACAATCAATTCCTTACCAGCATCATGAACCAGATTAGCGATTTCACGCAATTGGTCATAACTAAAGGTTGTTGGCAGACGAAGGCCAAAATCTTTCTCGCCAACATAGATACGGTCTACGCCAGCCTCAAGCAATTGTTTAACTTGTTCAATACTTTCAGCAGTTGCTGTAATGATAATCTTTTCCATAAGAAAAATTATACCATATTTCTCCAAAATCAGCTATTCTTTAAAAATGAAAAGGGACTTTATTCTTTTTGTAACCTTTCTGTAATAATTCTCTACTGAAAAAATGATAAAATAGGTATGTACTGTTAAGGAGAGAATCATGCCCGTAAGAAAATTACAATCCTATGAGGTAGACTATCAAGAAGAATTAAACCAGCAACTTCCTCATTATCAAGCTTATACACCTGAAACACCAGCTGATGGCAATCTCAAAGAAATTTTATTTTTTGTCAATATCGCTGTTTTTTGTATCTGCATTGCCATCTTTAGTTTTATCTTTTTATCATTAAAATTAACAACTGTGCTCGCCTTACCCGCAGCAATAGTATCCAGCTTACTTGTTTTAAAAGTCCAACGCTCTATTATCAAACGAAAACTTAAAAAATAAACATATCGCTCCAGATGGGGCGATATGTTTATTTTTTCTTTTTAGATGGTGTGTGGATGGCAATCTTCACTTCAAAGATTGTTCCCTTTGGTTTATTATCTTTAACAGTAATGGTTCCTTTTAAGGCATCTACAATTTGCTTGGCCAGAGATAATCCTAAACCAAAACCACCTTTTTGCCGAGTTCTAGCCTTGTCTACTCGATAAAAACGATCAAAAATCTTCTTCTTATCTTCTGTCGAAATACCGACTCCATTATCAGAAACCAGTAAATACAGATTGCGATCGGTCGCCGAGATAAGAAAATCAATTTCACCATCCTCTTCAGTATACTTGACGGCATTGTCAAAGAGAATCGTCATCAACTGCTTCAAGAGAAGCTGGTCTGTGACAATCGTGCGATGGATGCGATTTTCAAAACGGAAGACACGGTCATTTTCCGAAGCAATCATCTCATAGTTTGTGAAAGTCGTATTGAAAAAGCTAGTTGGAACTTCTGCAAGTTCCGGCTTAATCCCGTCATCTCTACGAGCCAAATTCAACAAGTTTGTCGTCAAAAAACGCATATTTCGGACTTCTTCCAAACTCGATGCAATGCTTTCGCTCACATCCATAATGGTAGCTTCTGGCTTACGAAAAAGGGTCTCTAAACGATTTTGCAAAACTGCAAGTGGAGTTCGTAACTCATGACTGGCATTTTCCACAAAGGACTGCTGCTTCTGCATGCTCTCAAGCAGAGGACGAACACTGATCCTAGCTAGATAGAGACTGGCAAGCAAAGACAAAATCCAGAAACTTGCCATCACGACCACAATCAATTGTTCATGCTTTTGACTGGCTTGCTCCAGCTGGCTGGTGTTAATCAAAACAGCAGCATATTTTACGTTGGTTGACACAGAGTCAATATTTGTCTCCATCAAAATCATACGATAGATTTCTTCCCGCCCATAGCTATTATAAACCTGGATCTGATAGATATGGCCTAGCTCTTTCTTCTCTAACTTAATCTTATCCAAGCCCAAAAATCGATTTCCAGAAAGAAGCTGGGTAAAATTCTTATCAAAAAGAATGACTTCCGTATTGGAACTGACATTAGGTTTTATCTCAGTCTTGCTAGTATCTGTAGCGGCATTTTCTAAATCTTTAATCTCTTCTGTTGCCCTATTTACTGCCAACTGAATAACCGCCTGAGGATTCTTACTCAAGCCATGGAGTGTATCATCCACCGAAGTATAAAGACTCGAATGCATGACCTGCAAAATAATCAAGGTCATGGTAGAGAAAATCAGGGTGAAGACACCAAAGTTGCGGATAAAGTAGCTAAAGTCATCCGCATACCATGTTTTTTTTAGTTTACTGAACATCTTTTAAAATATACCCAACACTGCGCAAGGTTTGCAAATTCTCTGCAAAAGTGGTTCCTTTTAATTTCTTACGGACTTTTGAAACATAAACTTCGACAACCGAAATCGTTGTATCACTATCAAATCCCCATAGACGATCAAAAATCTGAGTCTTAGGCAAAATAACATTTTGATTTTGAAGGAAATAAACTAATAAATCAAACTCTTTACCCAGCAATTCGACAGGAGTATCTTCGACCTTAACGGTATTTGTTGATAAATTGATGAGAATATCTCCATAAGATAGCGTATTTTCATTAAACTTACCTGAACGTTTGAGAAGGGCTTGAATCCGCATTTTGAGTTCTTCTAGGTAAAAAGGTTTGGTCAGATAATCATCCGCTCCCAGTTCAAATCCATGTCCCTTGTCATCCAAGCTTTCCTTGGCGGTCATGATCAGAACTGGAGTCGTAATCCCCTTTTCACGCAATTCTTTCAAGACTTGGAAGCCATTTTTTTCAGGTAACATTAAATCGAGCAAAATCAAGTCATAGACACCACTTTCGGCTTCGTAGAGACCTTCTTCCCCATCAAATACCTGCATGACATCCGCAAAATCGTCTAAAAAGTCAAATACTGAATTTGACAAGCCTAGGTCATCCTCAACTAATAAGATTTTTATCATGAGAAACTCCTCCTTATTAAAACCATTATACCAAATTTGCCTTAAAAAAAACTCAACTCTCTGCATTTTACATGAGATAGCTGAGTTTTCTTTTATTTAGTCTTGATTATTTAGTTCCATATTGAAGAACGACTGCTTCGACTGCAGCTTTTTCACGGTTAATCAAGTCAACACGCGCTGCAATTTCCTTGATTCCCATACCGATGTTACGGCTAAGAGCAAGGTCAGAAAGCTGTGGTTCAAAGAATTCCTTGTATTCTGCCAATCGTTGCTGAGTCTTAAATACGTGTGCAGGAAGGATAACAAAGCTATCAAAGCTCATATCTCCTCCAAGAGCTGCTTTAATCCAAGCCCAGTTTTCACGCGCCCAAGACCAAGCTGTTTCCTGAGTTGCTTGATGAGCTAGGAATTGGTAATACCAAGCAGACAAGTCCTGCGGTTTGACCACAAATTTGTCCTTCCAAGAAGCAATCAAGGTTTGGATATTGTCCGCATCTTTACTATAGGCAAGAGCGGCTGCCAACTGACGTTTAAAGACAGCATCTGTTGCGTGCGTATAAGTGTCAAGATAAAGTACTAACAAGTCTTTGGTCTCATGATGTTTCATCTCATTGATAAGGACTTGTGAGCGAATAGCTGCTGGAAGTCCTGCAAGCTGATCCTTGTGAGCCGCGAAGATTTGGCTAGCGACTTGACTAGCTTCTGCATCATTTGAGCGAATCATCATAGAAACAGCCAGCTGACGAACCAATTCATCCTCATCTGATTCGCCATCTTTAGCTTCAAAACCAAGACGGTCATAGTTATGACGAGCCAATTTAGCAACCAAGGCTTTGAAAGCTCTTTCAGCTTCTGTTCCTTCATCGATAAAGCGCTCAAGAGCAGAAATTACTTCAGAAACAGCTGAAACGACAAGGTAAGACTCTTCCTTGGCAAGTTTATCAAGGACTGGGAACAAGTCAGCATAAGAAATGTGCCCTGCTTCAGCAAGCAAACGACGTTCTTGGACGATTTGCAGTTTGCTTGTGTTATCAAGCTCAACTAGGTCAGCAAGAACTGCATCCAACAAGTCCCCTTGATAGTCTGTAATGTAGTGGGCTGTATTTTCAGTATTGAAATGAAGAGCTCCGTCATTTTCAGCAAGAAGAGCTGCGTAGCCTGGAATTTCTATGCTTTCAGTTTCAAGTGTATCTGGCAAGCCTTTCCAGTTGCTATTGAGTGGCACAACCCAGAGACGGTTCTTGTCTTCGTTCTCACCGATGAAGAATTGTTTTTGTGAAATCTTCAAGACATCATTTTCAACTTTGACAGTAAGAACTGGGTAACCAGGCTGTTCCAACCAAGAATCCATGAAGGCTGCGACATCACGTCCTGACGCTTGACCAAGGGCATCCCAAAGGTCACGACCAATTGTATTGCTGTACTGATGTTTTTCAAAGTAGGCATGCAAACCTTTGGCAAAATCAGCATCTCCTAGCCAACGACGAAGCATGTGCATGAGGCGACTTCCTTTGGCATAGACGATAGCGCCGTCAAAGAGTGTATTGATTTCATCTGGATGTTTAACTTCGACGTGGACAGACTGAACGCCATCAGTCGCGTCACGTTCAAGAGCAAGAGGTACTCCACCTGTTTGGAAATCTTCAAAGATATTCCAGCTTGGTTCAATAGCATCCACACAGACGTATTCCATCATGTTGGCAAAGCTTTCATTGAGCCAAAGGTCATCCCACCATTTCATCGTTACGAGGTTACCAAACCATTGGTGAGCCAATTCATGGGCCACAACAAGGGCAACTTGTTGACGGCTAGCAAATGTAGAGTTCTCATCGACAACCAAGTAAACTTCACGGTAGGTCACAAGACCCCAGTTTTCCATAGCACCAGCTGAGAAGTCAGGAAGGGCGATGTGGAGAGATTGAGGAATTGGGTACTTAACTCCGTAGTAATCTTCGTAAAACTCGATTGAGCGAACGGCAATGTCCAAAGAGAAATCAAGGTTAGAAAGTGGATGTGCTTTGGTAGAGTATACACCAACGAGGGTACCATTCTTGGTTTTAGCGGTTACCCCTTGCAAATCACCCGCAACAAAGGCCAACAAGTAAGAAGACATGCGAGGTGTTGTCTCAAACTTCCAGATACCTGTTTCCTTACGGTTTTCAACATCGATTTCTGGCATGTTAGACAAGGCCAATTCACCTTCTGCTTGGTCAAAACGTAGAGAAAGGTCAAAAGTTGCCTTGGCTTCTGGCTCATCCACACATGGAAAGGCTTCGCGCGCAAAATGGCTCTCGAACTGAGTAGACAAGACTTCCTTCTTCACTCCGTCAACTGTATAGTAAGAAGGATAGATCCCTGTCATGTTATCTGTGATTTTACCAGAAAAGGCAAGAACCACTTCAACTTGACCAGCCTCAGCCAATTCGATATGAAGGGCTTCATTTTCATGGTCAACTGTAAATGGACGAGCTTGACCTGCAACTTCTACAGAAGCGATTTCCAAGTCTTTTTGGTGAAGGGAAATACGGTCACTCTGTGCTTGACCAGTGATGCTCACCTTCCCAGAAAACGTCTTGGTCTCACGACTCAAGTCTAAAAATAAATCATAGTGTTCAGGAACAAATTGCTTAATAAAATGTTCAACTGCTTGCATAGTTTTCTCCTATCTAAGTTTAAGAGCTAAAGCTCTTCTTCAAACAAACTTATTATATCATGTTTTGCTCAAGAAAAAAGGATTGGACGGCGATTTCTAAAACTTTCTTCCGTCTAGCAGTCTACAGAGGGTAGACCTTGCGAAATTCTTCTAAAACAACCTTGCTTTCAGGTGTAAAAGTCAATCCTGCTTCACCCAAGCAGTCTCTGAAAAAATCCTCATGAACCTGGCGCCAATAGATAAGTGTCTTGTCTCCCTCACCTTCCTTATAGGCATGGTCAGCCGAAACTTGACTGAAAGGCTGAACGGAAACCTTTGTAATTTCGACAATGCAGACAGCCTGATTTTGACTGTCTAAAATAACATCAAATGTCCCTTCTTGCGGAAGGAGGTCGGCTTCTAGTGCATAGAGGTCGTAGGCTGATGCTGTTGCCGTCTTTTCGCCTCTTAAAACCAAATCTGCCAAGAGATCGGCTTCCACTCCAAAAGCCCAAGCATCGATTTCATCTCCAATCGAAGGATTGATTTTCTTGTAGGCATTCCACATTTCTTGCGGTGTCATAGGTATCTCCTTTGTAATTTTTTACTTTCTTCTTTTACACGTTTGAGGTAGTCTGGATGGTCAATCTCTAAATTAAAAATCGCTGGAATAGAACTATAGTGGATAATGCACTTGATACCCAACTGATTCATTTTTTGTATGAAAGAATCATTCAGATAGCCTGCTACAGCAAAGTCAATCTTTTTCATCCTTGCTTTATCCTGCATATCTCTTAGCATATCTAACATTATTGGATTTTCCATATCATGCCATTGACTGTTTCTCACAGTCGCAAAAATGAAAGAAGTCAAATCATTCATTCCAACTACAATCTTTGAAATGCCCGTTTCCAGTATCCTGTCTAAGTCAAAATAGGCTGACGGTAATTCAATCATAGTGCCGACTTTCCCAGTAAAACCTACTGACGCAATACTCTAATAGCTTGTTTTAATTGGTCGGCATCATTGACAAAAGGAAAAATAACAGACAGATTGGGATTGGTTTGATAAATCTCTGTAACGACATTTGCCTCAGCATGAAATTCATCCAGACACGCTAGTAAACGCCTGGTCCCTCTATAGCCAAACAAAGGATGACGTTCGTCAAAATGCTGTTTAGTTCCCTCTAAACAATTGGCTTCCGTATTCGTTAATTCAGAAAAACGATACCAGACCTCCTCATCTGAGTACAAGGAACAAATAGTGTCTAGGTAATCTTTTACAAATTGCTGACAACTTGGTAACAGGATGTTTTGATTGAGCTCCCTCAACAAGTATTCGCCTCTAATCATACCTACGTGGTGCAATAGTTGAGGATAAATTTTTTCAAGAATTTTTTCGCCACTCAGAGCTAGTTGGTTTTTCATAGCCATTCACCTTCCAATTCATGTAAGAAGTCTTGTCCAGTTCTGGAAATCCTAATAATTCAGACTTAACCTTCAAGACTAATGGTGATGTATTTTCTTCTGTGATTTTTTGAATATCCATCCAAATATATCCCAGTGAATCATTCGCACCACCAGACACAGCTTCATAAATATTCACTTGAGGTGCCTCCTCATTCATTTCAACATCATAGAAGGCCATGACATGGTGAACCATAAAATTTGTTAACTCTTCTCTGACAAAAACATCGTAGATTCGAGGATTGGAGTAGCTTCTACCAGTATATCCTGTCTCTTCCAAAACTTCTCTAATCAGCGTTTCCGTCAGTCCTTCTCCAAGTTACTGACTACCACCGGGAAGGTCTAACCTATTTTTGTAGGGACCTGCTGTTTTTTGAATACAAAGAAGGTAACCATGTTTATAGCAAACACCATAGACTCCAAAGTGATTTTTGATTTCCATCCAACTACTCCTACCTCAAAGACCAGCCACCATCAATAGTCAGGATTTGTCCTTGCATGGCGCTTGCTTTTCCACTTGCTAAGAAAAGGCTAATTTCTGCTACTTCCTCTGGCTCAATCCAGCGCTTGATTGGTGTTTCACTAGCTACCCAGTCAGCCAACCCACCTGGTTCAAAGTCAGCAGCGGTCATCTCCGTCTTAACTGCTCCTGGAGCAATCCCAAAGACCTGAACCCCATCTTCTGCATAGTCTAGAGCCAACTGCTTGGTAAATCCAGCCAAGGCGTGCTTTGAGGAGGTATAAGCGTGTCCACCGCCACCTGCTAGGCTCGAAGCAATGGAACACATATTGATAATGGTCCCTTTTTTATTCTCCAGCATTTGTGTCAAATAATAGCGAGTCAACTCAACAGGAGTCATGTAGTTGATTTCAAAAATCTCTTGAATTTCCTGCGCCGTTTGTTCCAACAGTGGTTTGTAATCATCCAAAACTCCAGCAGTATTGCACAAAATATCCACCTGAGGACACCAGTCAAAAATAGGCTCCAAGTCCAAGATCAAATCTCTCTGTAAAAAGTGAAAATCACCCTCTAAGAGTGGATTTTCACCTTGGTCAACTCCATAAACTTGATAGCCATTCTCTAAAAAGAGTCGGGCTTGAGCCAGACCAATCCCTGAACTTACTCCCGTAATGAGTACACGTCTAGTCATGCACTTCTACCCAATCCGTCGCCAAAACATCACAAGGTGTCGGACTCCACATGGAAAAACCTTCTCCCTCCCCAGACACGTTGATTAGGAAATAGGGCGTCACTTCAAGTGCAACCCCGTTTTGCTCGATAGTGTCAAAAAGTTGGACATAGTTTTCAGCACCTCCCCAACCAGTACGTACATATTTTTTCTTAGCCTTTAAGCCAGGTAAGATTTCTTCAAATGTCATGTTTTTCTCCTTTAATTTCTAACATTCTTCATTTAATTATAACAAAAAACCGCTTTGCAACGGCTTTTTGACTATATTTCACTCCATTTTATCTTCTTAAACCCACGGAACAAGAGAAAAATTCCAATAAAAAGAACAGCTAAAGGAATGAATTTTGTAAGGAAAACATTTGAAATTCCCATCCACTCATAGTAACGAAGCAGAGAACCTACCACAAGATGGGCAATAATCATACTAACAAATGGACGAAAAATCGGTTCTTTCCAATTCCAAATACTGATGACCAGCGAAATCGTAAAGACAGATAAACTATCCCAGGGAGCAGGAAGATAAAAGGCTCCTTCTTGTATGAAACTTCCCATTCCTACATATCCTAGAACAACTAGCAGAACAAGAATCCCAACGACAATATAGGTGCCAGTTTTCATTTTAGGAGAATCTTGGACTAAGCCCCAACGTAAGATTGTGGCCACAAGAGCAAATCCAATCAGAAAAAGAAGAAGTTGTCCTAAAAATGTTAGCAAATTGACTGTTAAGAGAGGACCTTTAGAAAAATCACCCAGTAGATGATAGTAACGTAATATCGCTAGGACAAAAATTGGTGTCAAAAGGGACTCCTTGATAGAACTGCGTGGTGCTTCCTTGAGAATCTCTTTCATTATTTTTTTAGGATTCTTACCTAAATAATCCTCTGCACTCATGCCATCTCGTTCTGCTTCTGAGAAATCTAACATCATCAAATAGATTTGCTCTCTGAGATAGTCCTCATCATAGAGAAATCCAGCAAGATTAAAACTATCCCACAGTTCCTCAAAATACTGCTGATTGTCCTCAGAAAACTCATGCAACAAAGCGCTTGTTTCTTCATAATACTTCATTTTCTTCATGGTTTAACCCCCATTCTTAATCCCTTCTACTTTTTGACTCAAATCGTCCCATTGTTGCCAAAAGACTGAGACACGCTCTTCTCCTTCTTTCGTTAACGAAAAATACTTCCGATCTGGACCATCTGGCGACGGGCGCATATCGCCTCTTATCCATTGATTTTTTTCTAACTTTTGCAACAAAGGATAAATAGTTCCTGGAACGATAGTGTCAAATCCAGCCTCTCGCAAAGTTTGAACCAATTCATAGCCATATCGCTCTTTTTGACCGATCATATCCAAGACACAACCTTCAAGAACACCTTTTAATAGTTGAGTTTCTTTCATCCCTTCCCCCCTCTTACCTATTTTGTAATACCTACTAGTGACTTCACCTATAGTATACTACTTCCACACTAGTTTGTAAAGCATAATAGTTAATCCTCTTCGAAAATCTCTTCAAACCATATCAGCGTCGCCTTAGGGTATATATGTGACTGACTTCGTCAGTCTTATCTACAACCTCAAAACAGTGTTTTGAGCTGACTTCGTCAGTTCTATCTACAACCTCAAAGCAGTGCTTTGACCTGACTTCGTCAGTTCTATCTACAACCTCAAAGCAGTGCTTTGACCTGACTTCGTCAGTTCTATCCACAACCTCAAAACAGTGTTTTGAGCTGACTTCGTCAGTTTCATCTACAACCTCAAAGCAGTGCTTTGAGCAACCTGAGACTAGCTTCCTAGTTTGCTCTTTGATTTTCATTAAGTATAAATAAAAAAACAGAACTAGCATGAACTAGTCCTGTCTATTTTTACCCAATTACACTTCCGTTTGGTACAGCTGGATCAACTGTAAGAAGTGTTAATTGTCCATCATGTTCAGCTGAGAGAATCATACCTTGGCTGACATATTTCTTCATCATTTTACGAGGTTTGAGGTTAGCAACGATTTGAACTTTCTTGCCGACCAATTCTTGTTCGTTTGGATAGTATTTTGCAATTCCTGAGAGGATTTGACGATCTTCACCATCACCTGCATCTAGGCGGAATTGAAGCAACTTATCAGAACCTTCTACTTTAGACACTTCTTTGACTTCTGCGACACGGATTTCAACCTTGTCAAAGTCCTCAAACTTGATTTCTTCCTTGTTCAGTTTGAGTTCGACTTCGTCTGGATTCCATTCTTTTTCGACAGCTGGCTTGTTGCCTTCCATTTGTTCCTTGATATAGGCGATTTCTTCTTCCATATCCAGGCGTGGGAAGATTGGTGTTCCTTTGGCAACTACTGTTACACCCTTAGGGAAAGCAGCCAAACTCGAGTTTTCAAGACTAGAAACTTCTGCTAAGCCAAGTTGAGTCATAACCGCACGACTAGTTTCCATCATAAATGGTTCAATCAAGTGAGCGACGACACGAAGGCTGGCTGCCAAGTGACTCATGACACTTGCCAATTGATCGCGGAGTGCTTCATCCTTTGCCAGTACCCATGGAGCTGTCTCGTCGATGTATTTGTTAGTACGAGAGATCAGGGTCCAGACTGCTTCAAGCGCACGTGGGTAGTCAACTGCTTCCATGTGTGTATGGTAGTCAGCGATTGATTGTTCTGCAACCTCAGCAAGCGCATTGTCAAACTCTGTTACACCCTCTACATAAGCAGGGATTTGACCATCAAAGTACTTGTTAATCATAGAAACGGTACGGTTGAGGAGGTTTCCAAGGTCATTAGCCAATTCATAGTTGATACGGCCAACGTAGTCTTCTGGAGTAAAGGTTCCGTCTGAACCAACTGGAAGGCTACGCATGAGGTAGTAGCGAAGTGGATCCAGTCCATAGCGCTCTACCAACATTTCAGGGTAAACGACATTCCCTTTAGACTTAGACATTTTGCCGTCTTTCATGACGAACCAACCATGGGCAATCAAACGATCTGGCAATTTGATATCCAACATCATAAGAAGGATTGGCCAATAGATTGAGTGGAAACGAAGGATGTCTTTTCCTACCATATGGAAGACTGTTCCATTCCAGAATTTGTCAAAGTTAGCGTGTTCGTCTTGATCGTAGCCAAGAGCTGTCACATAGTTGAGCAGAGCATCAATCCAAACATAGACAACGTGTTTAGGATTTGATGGTACTGGGACACCCCAGGTAAAGGTTGTACGAGAAACTGCCAAATCCTCTAAACCTGGCTCGATGAAGTTGCGAAGCATTTCATTCAGACGACCATCTGGAGTGATAAATTCAGGATGAGCTTTGAAAAATTCGACCAAACGATCTTGGTATTTGCTAAGGCGAAGGAAGTATGATTCTTCAGATACCCATTCAACCTCGTGACCTGATGGAGCGATTCCACCAGTTACATTTCCAGCTTCATCACGGAATACTTCTGCGAGCTGGCTTTCTGTAAAGAATTCCTCATCTGAGACTGAGTACCAACCAGAATATTCACCCAAATAGATGTCATCTTGAGCAAGCAAGCGCTCAAAGACCTGTGCGACAACTTTTTCGTGGTAGTCATCAGTTGTACGGATAAATTTATCGTATGAGATATCTAGTAATTGCCAGAGTTCTTTGACTCCAACTGCCATCCCATCAACATAGGCTTGAGGTGTAATGCCAGCTTCTTCTGCTTTTTGCTGGATTTTCTGACCATGTTCATCAAGACCTGTCAAATAAAAGACATCGTAGCCCATCAGGCGTTTGTAGCGTGCTAGGACATCACAAGCGATGGTTGTGTAGGCAGAACCGATATGAAGTTTCCCAGATGGGTAGTAAATCGGCGTTGTAATATAAAAATTCTTTTCAGACATAATTTTTCCTTTCCAGGCAAATGAAACCTGTTTTTCTAACACTTCATTATATCACATTTTTAGTGATTTTCGATAGGGAAATCCATACAAAAACAAGATAGACAAGTGTCCATCTTGTTGATCTTATTCATAACGAAGGGCTTCGATTGGATCAAGTTTCGATGCCTTATTGGCTGGCAAGACCCCAAAGATCATACCCACGCTAGCCGAAACCGCAAGACTAAATAGGGCAACTGGGATCGATACTCCCACTTCTATACCCGTAATCAAACCTTGCAGTAACAAACCTGCTAAGGCAGTTAAACCACTTGCAATTGTCAAACCAATTAAGCCACCTAACAAGGTCAAAATCATGGATTCAATCAAAAACTGGATTAAAATATTGGCACGCGTTGCACCCAAAGCCTTACGGAGACCAATCTCACGGGTACGCTCTGTAACAGAAACCAGCATGATGTTCATAACACCAGTTCCTCCAACAAAGAGGGAAATCCCTGCGATGGAACTGATAATCGTCGTCATAAAACTAAACGATTGTTGAATTTCTGCAAATGTAAGCGACTCATCTGCCACCTGATATTCTCCCTGTTGCAAGCCTGCAAGTTCTGTCATTTTTCGTGCCAGTTCTGGACCCAGAGTTGGAGTTAAACTGGTATCATTCACTCGAAAGACAATATTAGCTATTTCATCTACATTAAAATTCGCAGCAAGGGAGATATTGGTAGTAATAGGCAAGCCACCAAACCCATATATTTTTGACCTTTTAGCCTCTGGACTAGTATAAACCCCAATGACTCGGTAACTAAAATCATTGACTTCTACAACCTTGTTAATAGCCTCTTGTGGAGAGCCAAATAAACTAATGGACAATTCCTCATCTAGCAAAATGACACTTGCAAACTCTTTGAAATCTTGCTCTCTTAGACTACGACCTGCAAGAATTTCATTGTTAACAGCCTCCATATAAGTTCTGTTTCCACCTGTCAAATTGGCATTTTCAACCTTTTTATCTTTATAAGTCAAAATGGCGTTCGTTGAGTTGGTTACATAGTAATTATCCACTCCCTTGAGTTTGGCTGCCTCCTTGACCCAAGATTCTTGCGGTTTTGGTGGTTCAACATGAACTTCCTCTTCTTTTCCAGAAACCGTAAAAGCTGATTGTTTCTGAGTAAAGGACCCATCTTTACTTTTTTTAGGAGAGAAGAAGACGCTAATATTTTTCTGAGATTTGGTCATATCTTTATTGACTTGACGAGATAGGGAATCTCCCAAAGCCATAATCACAACAACTGATGAAACACCGATAATAATCCCAATCATGGTAAGCAAAGAACGCATCTTGTGAGCCATGATAGATGAAAAGGCAAATTTCAGATTCTGCATCTTAGTTTTCCTCCTTTCCTAACTGAGCACTGTCAGACGAAATGACTCCATCGCGAATAACAATCTGACGTTTGGCATAAGCAGCGATTTCAGGCTCATGCGTTACCATGATAATAGTTTTTCCTTCTTTATTTAATTCAACCAATAATTGCATGATTTGGTTGCCTGTTTTGGTATCCAAGGCTCCTGTCGGTTCGTCTGCTAAGATAATAGAAGGATTGTTTACCAAGGCACGCGCAATAGCCACACGTTGCTTTTGACCACCAGATAATTCCGAAGGCAAATGATGACTACGTTCTGTCAATTCAACCTTATCTAAATACTCCTCAGCCAACTTGCGACGTTTTGAAGACGAAACTCCTGCGTAAATCAAGGGCAATTCTACATTTTGCAGAGCATTAAGTTTCGATAGAAGAAAGAACTGCTGGAAGACAAATCCGATTTGTTGGTTACGAACTTTGGCAAGTTGTTTTTCACCTAGTCCAGCCACTTCTTGACCTTCAAGATAATACTCTCCACTACTTGGTGTATCCAACATGCCAATCGTATTCATGAGAGTAGACTTACCAGAACCAGATGGTCCCATAATGGCAACAAACTCACCCTCATTCACTTCTAGGTTGATATTTTTGAGAACCTGCAGTTCTTGGTCACCGTTACGGTAGCTTCTGCAGATATTTTTTAGACTAATTAGTTGCTTCATCAGCCTTCACCTCTTTTCCTTCTTCCAAGGAAGATGTTGGATTACTGATGACCTTGACTCCATTTGTCAGACCTGAAGTGATTTCTTGGTTGTCTGCATCAGCATTGCCCAAACCAACTTCCACTTTCTTGGCCTTTTTCTGCTCGTCAAGCACCCAGACATAGTTCTTATCATTTTCAGTCACAACACTTGTTAGAGGAACCAAAATGGCTTTACTCTTATTCTTGACCTCAACACTTACTGAGAATCCTTGTTTCAAGTCACCAATTTCACTTGTAACATCAATAGTATATGGATATTTAGAACCAGAATTACCGCCTGCTGCTACAGCTGTACTTGCTGCTTCACCATTGTTTTTAGGGTAATCAGAGATATAGCTAATCTTACCAGTCCAGCTCTTATCTTGGTAAACTTTAGAAGTAAAGGTTACTTCTTGTCCGACAGATAGGTTAGCAAGGTTGTATTCAGATAGTTCACCCTTAACTTGCAAGTTTTCATTGCTTACGACATGAACTACCACTTGACTAGCTCCTGTTGGAGATTTAGAAACATTGTGGTTGACTTCGACCACAGTTCCCTCTAGGGTACTGAGAACCGTCATTGCATCTAACTGACTTTGAGCCTTACTTAATTGCGCCGCAGCGTCTGCACGCGCATCACGGGCATCACCTAATTGAGCGTCAATAGAAGCAACAGAATTTCCAGCCACTGTAGTTGGGCTTTGCACCGTTGCATCTTCTCCTCCTGCTGGCGCAGAGGCTTGAGGAGCCGGAGCTGAAGCGGCTTCATTTCGTGCTTGATTGAGTTCATTGATATGACGATCTGCCTTAGCGACTGCTCGGCTAGCTGAATCATAGGCCGCCTGCGCTTCTGAACTACTGTACTTGACTAAAGCCTGCCCTTCGCTGACCTTATCCCCCACAGAAACAAGGATTTCATCTAAATCTCCCTTGCTAGCATCAAAATAAACGTATTGTTCATTTTTTGCCGTTACTGTTCCTGACAATAAAACCGACGAAGCAACAGTTCCCTCTTTTGCCACTACTAGATGTGGCGTTTCATCCTTCACATCAGTTTGCGAGGGTTGTCTAAAGAGCAAGATGCCCCCAGCCCCCAATACAACTACACTCGCAGCACCGATTGCTGCATACAGTTGCCACTTTTTAGCTTTACCATTCTTTTTCTTCATAATGAAACTCCTTTTCTTTTTTATAATACTTTGCTATTATACCAGATTTCCCTCCAGCAAACAATGCAGTTCAGATGGAAATAATGACAGTTCAGGATTAAACAATCGTTCGGAAATCCCCCTTTTCTATTGTACTAGTTATATAATACATTATTTCGACTTATTTGGCAAGCTTTTTTGCAATTTTTTGTGCGTAGCAGATTTTTGCAATCAAATCAAAAAAAAGATAGAATATGACTATCAAAAAATGACACTCGACTATTGGACTCGTTCGGCATCTTAGAAACTATATTATATAGTTCTGTTATGGATTGTTTTATAGTCAATAAAAATCAAAGAGCAAGCTAGGAAGCTAACCGCAGGTTGCTCAAAGCAGTTCTTTGAGGTTGCAGGTAAGGCGACGCTGACGTGGTTTGAAGAGATTTTCGAAGAGTAGCAGCTGATGTAAGGATACGAAGGCACCATACTATGGCTAAATTGAAAGGTTAAAAATTCAATTTCTGACCACCTAATCTTGCTTCAAATACTTATCGAACAAGTCTATTTAAAAGAGTACAAAGGAGTTTTCAATGAGAGAATATGATATCATTGCTATCGGTGGAGGTAGCGGAGGAATTGCTACCATGAACCGTGCTGGTGAACATGGAGCCAAAGCGGCTGTTATTGAGGAAAAGAAACTAGGTGGAACCTGTGTCAACGTCGGTTGTGTTCCTAAAAAAATCATGTGGTACGGGGCACAAATCGCTGAGACTTTCCATCAATTTGGAGAAGACTATGGCTTTAAAACTACTGATCTAAACTTTGACTTTGCAACCCTACGTCGCAATCGTGAAGCTTACATTGATCGCGCTCGTTCTTCTTATGATGGCAGTTTTAAACGCAACGGTGTAGACTTGATTGAAGGTCATGCTGAATTTGTAGATTCTCATACTGTTAGCGTAAATGGTGAACTCATTCGTGCTAAACATATCGTGATTGCTACTGGTGCCCATCCAAGTATTCCAAATATTCCTGGTGCTGAGCTAGGCGGCTCTTCTGATGATGTATTTGCCTGGGAAGAATTGCCAGAGTCAGTTGCCATTCTAGGTGCCGGTTATAACGCCGTTGAATTGGCTGGCGTACTTCACACCTTTGGTGTCAAGACAGACCTCTTTGTTCGCCGCGATCGTCCTTTACGTGGTTTTGATTCTTATATCGTTGAAGGTTTGGTCAAGGAAATGGAAAGAACAAACTTGCCACTTCATACTCACAAAGTCCCTGCCAAGTTAGAAAAAACTGCTAAAGGCATTACCATTCATTTCGAAGATGGTACCAGTCACACAGCTAGCCAAGTTATCTGGGCTACTGGTCGCCGTCCAAACGTTAAGGGATTGCAACTTGAAAAAGCTGGAGTAACCCTGAACGAACGTGGCTTTATCCAAGTGGATGAATACCAAAATACTGTTGTTGAAGGAATCTACGCTCTAGGTGATGTAACAGGTGAAAAAGAACTGACTCCAGTTGCAATCAAGGCTGGGCGTACCCTATCTGAACGTCTCTTTAACGGAAAAACAACTGCAAAAATGGACTACACAACTATTCCAACTGTTGTCTTTTCACACCCTGCTATCGGAACTGTTGGCTTGACAGAAGAGCAAGCTATTAAAGAATACGGTCAAAACCAAATCAAGGTTTACAAATCAAGTTTTACTTCTATGTACTCTGCTTGCACCAGCAATCGTCAAGAAACTCGTTTCAAATTGATTACAGCTGGTTCAGAAGAAAAAGTTGTCGGACTTCATGGAATTGGCTATGGTGTTGATGAAATGATTCAAGGATTTGCTGTTGCTATCAAAATGGGAGCAACCAAGGCAGACTTTGATGCAACTGTAGCGATTCACCCAACTGCATCTGAAGAATTTGTAACCATGCGTTAATCGAAATAAAAGAAGCTGATACAAATGTGTCTGCTTCTTTTTTGATGATTTACAAATCGATGAAAACAACTTACCTAGTCAGCAAAATCGGCTGTTACAGTTTTTGTTACCTTGTTTTTAAAAATTGGTTGACAATCTTTCTCCTACGAGTATAATTGTTACTATACATAAGAAAAGAGGTTAACTTTTTTGAAAAAAGCGCACGTTTATGCTATCCCTGCTATTGGGGCTGCTCTTATTGCTGTATTGGCACAAATCACTCTTCCAATTGGGCCTGTTCCCTTCACTCTACAAAACTTTGCAATCGGCTTGATTGCTACTGTCTTTAGACCGAGAGAGGCTGTACTTTCTGTTGGACTCTATCTTCTTCTAGGTGCTATCGGTCTTCCTGTCTTTGCAGGAGGTGGAGCAGGATTGCAGGCGTTGGTTGGTCCTACTGCGGGTTATCTTTGGTTTTATCTTGTATACTCTGGACTTACTTCCTCTCTAACTAACAGCAAGAGTGGTGTTGTCAAGATTTTTCTTACAAACCTCTTGGGTGATGCCCTTGTCTTTGTCGGAGGGATTCTTAGCTTGCATTTCCTAGCTGGAATGCCATTTGAAAAAGCTCTTCTTGTGGGGGTTCTTCCTTTTATCATCCCAGACCTTGGTAAACTTCTAGCTATTAGTTTTATTAGCCGTCCACTACTTCAACGCCTTAAAAATCAGGCTTACTTTACCAACTAAAAAAGGATATAGAGTTGTCATGACTCAGTATCCTTTTCTTTCATTTTGAAAACTTATACTCTTCGAAAATCAAATTCAAACCACGTCAGCTTCGCCTTGCCGTACTCAAGTACTGCCTACGGCTAGCTTCCTAGTTTGCTCTTTGATTTTCATTAAGTATTAGTTGCCTTTAAAGGCATCCACCATCGTTTGAAATTCTTCATTAGAGAGAGTAATCCCTTTACCCATTTTAGTATGATCTGGGCTCCAAGCACGAATATCAAACTTAGCAGGAGCACCATTAAAGCTCACACGGTTGATTTCCTTGGTCCAACCTTTTTCGTTTTCAGAAAGAGTCAATAAGTGCTCTTCGATTTCAAATGTAAATTCTGCCATTTTCTTCTCCTTTTTTTAGCTTTCATTAGTTTATTCGTAAAATCTTGTAGATTTTAGGAAAATTTTATATAATATTGATATAAAAGAAGGGGGGCCAATATGAGACATAAATTCCAGCAAGTTCTAGATAAAATACATGACTTTTTAAATGGACATGACCAACCTGACCAGACTGAAACCAACTCCCTTACAGCCACTATTGAAGAGGCTATCCAGAAACAAACCGCTGTTCACCTTATCTTGTCTGAGACAAGTTTTACAGGTGACATCATCAAATACGATCAGCAAGGCCAACAAATTATCGTGAAAAATTTTGCTAAAAATGTGACCCGTATTATCCACATAAGCGATATTCAACGCCTGCGATTTGTCCCTTCAACTGTCCAAACAGCCCAAAAAAATAGATTTAAGAAAGAGTGAGATGTAGTTGCTTCATCCCACTCTTTTTTCTTAGCGAACTTGTTCAAAATGTAAATGAACGGCGATATGATCTCCATAACCACTTCTTTCCAAGTCACGTTGTAAACGATAGGAAATGTAGTGTTCTGCAATGGTAATGTAACCTGCACCCAGTAAACGATGTTCAACCATAGACTGAATCATGCTAATAGTGGCACGTTCTACCTTGGCTTCTTGTAAATCCAAAACTACCTTCTTAGTGACTTGAGCAAGATTTTGACGCAAATCATCTGTCAATACATAGACAGTCTGGGCTGCCTTTAAGATGGCTTGATAAATCTTATCTGGATTAAATTCAGCAATTTCGCCATTACGTTTGATTACTTGCATAGGTTTCTCCTTTATTCTTTGTTTTCTTTGATTTCTGCCAGCATTTTTTCTTCTTCTGCTGTCAGTTGATAATGTTCAAGCAAATCCGGTCTGCGCTCATAGGTTTTCTTTAAACTCTCATACAGTCGCCACTGACGAATCTTTTCATGGTGCCCGCTCATCAGTACATCTGGCACAAGCATACCTCGATAATCATAGGGACGTGTGTACTGAGGATATTCGAGAAGACCAGAAGAAAAACTATCATCTTGGTGGCTAGACTCCTTGCCAATCACTTCGGGAATCAGGCGCACAGTAGCGTCAATCATAGTCATGGCCGCCAATTCTCCTCCAGTTAAGACATAATCACCTAGAGAAATCTCATCTGTTACCAAGGTCTTGATCCGCTCATCATAGCCCTCATAGTGACCGCAGATAAAGATAAGTTCTTCCTCTTGAGCCAAATCCTCAGCATAAGCCTGATCAAACTGCTTTCCAGCTGGATCGAGGAGAATCACGCGCGGATTTTTCTTTTCAATAGCGTCAAAGGCATCGAAAATGGGTTGCGCGCGGAGCAACATCCCCTGTCCGCCTCCGTATGGCTCATCGTCGACATGGCGGGCCTTTTCAGCATATTCTCGAAAATTATGATACTGGATATCCAAGAGCCCTTTTTCACGAGCCTTTCCAACGATTGAGTGCTCTAACGGAGAAAACATCTCTGGAAAGAGGGTTAAAATATCAATCTTCATCGTCTAACCCTTCTAAGATTTCCACATCGACGCGGTTATTCGGAATATCAACATTGAGAATTACTGGTGGGATATAAGGCAATAACAAATCACGCTTGCCTTTTCGCTTGACCACCCAGACATCGTTAGCA
>NZ_JBBJZY010000021.1:0-32694 GCF_038148955.1 Streptococcus pseudopneumoniae | reverse complement strand
TACAGCCTGCGGCTAGTTTCCTAGTTTGCTCTTTGATTTTCATTGAGTATAAAATTCATTGTAACAAAAAAGCGGCATTCCCTCAATGACAGAAATGTCACTCCTATAAAGCATTTAACAATACCTTTCTAAGTCTTCGCTCCATTCCTTATCTAAACTAACAATTAACTGCTCATTACCAAACATCCTCGCCATCATTTTTGCTTCTTCATACTTTTGTTTAGCTGTATCATAATCCATCTGAATATAATATTTCCATTCTACCATCAAGACAATCGGTTGCTTTTGGAAATCTCGTGTTTTTTCAGAAATCCAATTCAGTTTTTCTACAGCTAACTTAAATAACTCTAAGTCATTCAATAATTCACAACTTCCTAGCCCTGCAAATAACACATCACGAACAAGAAATAAATCGTCCGTACCGCTATTTTCTACGTTATTACATACTTTTTGAAACATTAATTGAAGTTTCTGCTGTTCGCTAATAGATAACTGTCCTTTTTTTATATTTTCTAAATAACTACACAAAAAATACAATCTAATTTTTAAAAGATCTGAAAAGGAAAATTCTCTTTGATTCCATAGTTCCTCAAAAGATTCATCTAAAAGCGCTATTCCATACTGTTCATTATCCGTCGCTCTCACTTCATCTATTGCTTGAAGACAATCCACTACCACTTTCTCATCACGGGGCAAATCATCATAAAAACATTCAAAAATCTCATCAAAATATTCTTCCTTCTGCTCCTGCAACTCCTTGTCTCCGTAGTCAGGATGATGAAGAAGAAAGTACTTTAATTCTTGGTAGCGTTTAGGCAATTCCTTATAATCTGGCATCAAAACGTAGGACGGAATTTCTAATCGTTCTGCAATGTATTCTAGTGTTTTTATCGTCGGGCGAAATTCTCCTTTTTCGATTCTCACCAACTGACGCACTGATAATTCAGACTCATCCCCACAAAAAACTGGACGACTTAGTCCTTTTTCTTCTCTTAAGCCTCTTACTTTTTCACCAAAACTATTCATTCCTTCGGTTTTCTCCTATATTTTAAAAATATAATTTTTTATATTCTATCATAGTTTGGTGAAAACGACAAAAAAGAGACAGGAAATTCCTGCCTCTAGGCTGATAACAATTATTTACGGCGTCCTGGTCTTTCTTTGTAACCATAGTAAGAATCTTCGATGATTTCTTGCATGTGGTCAACCATTGGAAGACGTGGGTTAGCTGGTGAACATTGGTCTTCGTAAGCAAGGAAGGCCAATTCACGAGAATGTTCTTTCCATTCTTTTTCATCGATTCCTTGTGCTTTAAAGTTCATTTGGATACCTACGCGCTCACCAAGTTCGTAGACAGCTTTTGCGTAAGATTCCACACCTTCTTCTGGAGTAGAAGCTGGAAGTCCAAGCATGCGTGCGATATCTTGGTATTTTTCATCTGCACGGTAGTAGTTGTACTTAGGCCATGTTGCTGTCTTAGCTGGACGTGTTCCGTTGTAACGGATAACATATGGAAGCAAGATGGCATTTGTACGACCGTGGATTGTGTGGAATTGCGCACCGATTTTGTGAGCCATTGAGTGAGAAATACCTAGGAAGGCATTGGCAAAGGCCATACCAGCGATTGTTGAAGCGTTGTGCATTTTCTCACGTGAATGGAAGTCTGCATTCTTAACTGAGCTTTCAAGGTTTTCGAATACAAGTTTGATGGCTTGAAGTGCAAGACCGTCAGTGTAGTCACTAGCCATTTGTGATACGTAAGCTTCAGTCGCGTGAGTCAATACGTCCATACCAGTATCAGCAGCAACAAATCCAGGAACTGTCAATACCAAGGCAGGGTCTACGATTGCCACAGTTGGTGTCAATGAGTAGTCAGCAATTGGGTATTTACGGTTGTTTGCTTTATCAGAGATAACAGCAAATGGAGTTACTTCAGATCCTGTACCAGATGTAGTTGGGATTGCGATGAATTTAGTCTTCTTACCAAGCAATGGGAACTTGAAGGCACGTTTACGGATATCCATGAATTTTTGAACAAGGTCACGGAAGTCCACTTCTGGTTGTTCATAGAAGAGCCACATTACTTTAGCAGCATCCATTGGAGATCCACCACCAAGAGCGATGATTGTATCTGGTTTGAAGGCACGCATAATCTCAGTACCACGGTTTACAGTTGTGATATCTGGATCTGGTTCTACATCAGCAAAGATTTGGTAAACAACCTTATTGCGACGAAGGTCCAGTTGTTCGATGATACGATCAAGGAAACCAAGCTCTACCATGGCATGGTCAGTAACGATCATGACACGTTCAACGTCACGACATTTTTGAAGGTATTGAATTGAATCACGTTCAAAGTATGTTTTTGAAGGAAGTTTCATCCATTGCATGTTATTTCTCCGTCTTCCGACTTTTTTGATATTCAAGAGGTTAATGGCACTAACGTTATCCCCAACTGAGTTGCGTCCGTAAGAACCACATCCAAGTGTCAATGATGGCAAGAAGGCATTGTAAACGTCCCCGATACCACCAAAAGTAGAAGGTGAGTTACAGATAACACGAATAGCTTTAACAGCTTTACCAAATTCTTTAGTCAATTCTTCGTCAGCTGTGTGGATAGCTGCTGAGTGTCCAAGACCGTTAAATTCAACCATTTGACGAGCCTTAGTAATACCATCTTCACGGCTTTCAGATTTCAAAACGGCAATAACTGGTGACAATTTTTCACGAGTCAATGGCTCATTTTCGCCAACTTCTTTACATTCTGCAGCAAGAATGTTTGTTCCTTCTGGAACTGTAAATCCTGCTTGTTCTGCAATCCAAGTTGCTGGTTTACCAACGATGTCAGCGTTCAATTTTGCACCAGCACAGTTTTTGCTGTTTGCTTTGACGCCGAAGCAGAACTCTTCAAGAAGAGCTTTTTCTTTTTTGTTTACAAAGTAAGTGTGGTAAGATTTGAACTCTGCTACAAATTCATCGTAAATTTCTTTATCAATGATAACTGCTTGTTCAGATGCACAGACCATACCGTTATCAAATGATTTAGACATGACGATATCGTGTGCTGCTTGACGAATGTTTGCTGATTTTTCAACATAAGCTGGAACGTTTCCGGCACCTACCCCAAGAGCTGGTTTACCACATGAATAAGCCGCCTTAACCATGGCATTACCACCTGTTGCAAGGATTGTCGCAACACCTTCGTGGTTCATAAGGGCACTTGTTGCTTCCATAGATGGTTGAGTAATCCATTGCACACAGTTTTCAGGAGCACCAGCTGCGATAGCTGCATCGCGGACGATACGAGCTGCATGAGCAGATGATTCTTGTGCTGATGGATGGAAGGCAAAGACGATTGGGTTACGTGTCTTCAATGAAATCAATGATTTGAAGATTGCTGTTGATGTTGGGTTTGTTGTTGGAGTAATACCACAAACAACACCAACTGGTTCAGCAATAAGAGTCAATCCTGTTACATCGTCTTCTTCGATAACGCCAACTGTCTTAGTGTGACGCATGTTGTTTACTACGTGTTCACAGGCAAACAAGTTCTTAGTTGCTTTATCTTCAAATACACCACGTCCTGTTTCTTCAAAGGCATGTAAAGCCAATTCTCCGTGGGCATCCAAAGCTGCTACTGATGCTTTGGCAACGATGTAGTCAACTTGCTCTTGATCCAATTTACGCATTTCTTCAAGGGCAACTAGAGCTTTTTGAACCAACTCATCTACGTGTTTTTCAGCAACGAGTTTCTTTTCCTCTGGTGTCACAGTTTTTTTATCAGCCATATTTTCCTCCACAGCTTTCAAGGATCGATATCCTTTGTTAATTTTTTCACAAGTTTATTATAACGTATTATTTCAACTTTGTAAACAGTTTCATAAACATTTCACAAAGAATTTTTAGCACCTTGTGAAATGTTTGTTATTTTCTTTTCTTAGCAAGCTTTATCTTTGAAGTTTGTGAAATTTATTTCAAATATTTTTTATTTCACAAACTTGCTTGGAAGAGGGACTTGGAAAGTGATAGATTTTCCGGTAAGCGCTTACTTTGGAGTTCTAACAATACCTCCTTTGATAAGGAGGCTTTATTTTTGTTGAAAAACACCTTGTTTAAAAGTTCCTTCATAAACGACTTCTTGTTCTGTTGTTAGTTTTCCTTTTCCTTCAGCCTGACCATTTACAAAATCACCTTCGTAGGTCCAGCCTTCTTTGGATTGAAAGGTACCTTTTCCGTTGAAGGCTCCATTGCTGAAACCACCAGTATACTGGTCTCCATTTTGGAAGGTAATGGTTCCTTGACCATTCATTTTGCCACGAACAAGACTGCCGTCATAAACAATCGTTCCATTATCCAGTTTTAAGACACCTTTTCCGGGAATATTTAGAAAAAAGACGAGTACAGCACAGAAAACAATGGTAACTACTGCCAAAATCTCTAAACGTGGACGAGTCAGATAGACACGATACTTGTCGTAAAAATTCTTAAGATTTTCCACCTTCACTCTCCTTTTCTAAACGTTCTAGCCAAACTTGACACCCCTCTTGAACACGCTGATAGGTCTCCTCAAAATCCCCTGTATACCAAGGATCTGGGACACTTTCAGATGCGAATGAGTAAATCTTATCTTGACAATCTACTGGACACATTTGACGTAAGTCAGAAACATTTGAAGCGTCCATTCCGACAATATAATCAAAGTCTTCAAAATCTTCTTTAGTAATCTGAAGAGATGTCTTGCTCTTGTCATAAGGAATCTCATACTGTTGAAAAATTCCCTGAGTGCCCTTATGAATCGGATTACCATGTTCCCAAGAGGAAGTCGCTCGACTTTGGATTTCGTAACTATCTGTCATTGATTTCATAACAAACTCGGCCATAGGACTGCGGCAAATATTTCCCAAACAGACAAAGACTAGTTTTTTCATCCCATTTCCTTTCTTTTATAGAAAAACGGGAGTTCGTGATCCCGTCTTATTTTTCAATTGCACCTTCGAGTGAAGCAGTTTCTTTCAGCGGTAATACGGTCTTGATAGCAGCTAGTTCAAAAGTCAAGTAAACTCCATCTACATCAAGAACAATCGTTCTCTTCTCAGTATCGACTTCATCAACTGTTCCGTAAAGTCCACCGATTGTAATCACTTCATAGCCTTTTTGTAGTTTATTTAAACTTTCCATACGTTTTTGTGCTTGTTTCTTTTGAGAGCGTTGCATAAAGAACATCAAGCCCAACATCGCTACAAGCATAATCACAAATGTTAAATTTGGACTAATATTTTCCATAGTATTTTCTCCTTTGTCTTTTACATAGGACTACTATATCAAATTTCAGCTACTTTTACAAGATTGTACCTTACTTTTCTAGTAAGAAAAAACCAGAGCTTGCGCTCTGATTCTTAGGATTATTTCAAGTCTTGAACGACTTTTACAAGATTTTCTACAGTAAAGCCATATTCTGCCAATACTTTTGGTGCTGGGGCAGAGGCTCCGAAGGTATCAATACCTAGAACGGCACCATCAAGACCAACATATTTGTACCAGTTTTGAGTTGCACCCATTTCGACTGCAACACGACGGCGGACTGCATTTGGAAGGATTTCTTCCTTGTAAGCTGCATCTTGTTTATCAAAGACATCTGTAGATGGCATGCTGACTACGCGGACTTTTGCGCCTTGACTAGCCAATTCTTTGGCAGCTGAGACAGCAAGGTTGACCTCTGAACCTGTTGCAATCAAGATTGTATCAAAGTCTGCTGCATTTTCATAGACGACATAGGCACCTTTAGCAACCTTATCGAAATCTGTCCCTTCTTCAACAGTCAAGTTTTGACGTGTCAAGACAAGGGCAGTTGGTGTTTTCTCACTTGTCACTGCAAGGTACCAAGCTGCTTGAGTTTCACGCGCATCTGCTGGACGGAAAACATTCAGATTTGGCATAGCACGAAGACCTGCTAGGTGTTCAACTGGTTCGTGAGTTGGACCATCTTCACCAACTGCGATTGAATCGTGGGTAAAGACATAAGTAACAGGAAGTCCTTGCAAGGCTGACAAGCGGACAGCTGCCTTGACATAGTCAGAGAAGACGAAGAAAGTACCACCGTATACACGAAGTCCACCGTGAAGGGCCATCCCGTTCAAGATAGTTCCCATTGCAAATTCACGAACACCAAACTGAATGTTACGGTTCAAGCGATTAGCGTCGTCTTGAAGTCCGTCCGTTTTGATATAAGTCATGTTTGAGTGAGCAAGGTCAGCTGATCCACCTAGGAAGGTTGGCAACTTAGCAGCTACAACATTCAAGGCATCTTGGCTTGAATTACGAGTTGCTTGAGAGAAGCCATTTTCTAAGGCTGGGAAGTCTGCTGGAGTCACTTCAACTGGATCACGTCCGTCGATGATGGCTTCTACTTCTGCAGCCAGTTCTGGATGAGCCTCTTTATAGTCAGCAACTAATTTAGTCCAAGCTTGATAAGCTGATGCGCCACGGTCCGCAACATTTTCCTTGAAATCAGCGTATACTTGTTCTGGAATTTCAAATGGTTCATAGTCCCAACCGAGCGCTTGACGAGTTGCCGCAGTTTCATCTGCTCCAAGAGGAGCACCGTGTACAGCATTAGTTCCTTGTTTGTTTGGAGAACCGTATCCAATCACAGTCTTTACTTCAATCAAAGATGGTTTTCCTGAAGCTTTAGCTGTTTCGATAGCAGCATGGATTGCTTCCAAGTCTGTTCCATCTTCAACCAAGGCAGTGTGCCAACCGTAAGCATTGTAACGGTCACGAACACTTTCTGTAAAGGAATCCTTTGTCTCACCATCCAAGTTGATGTCATTTGAATCATAAAGAACAACCAACTTATCCAGTTTTTGTAAACCTGCGTATGAAGCTGCTTCGCTTGAGACACCTTCCATCAAGTCTCCGTCTCCACAGATAACGTAAGTATAGTGATCAAAGATATTGTAGCCTTCGCGGTTATATTTGGCTGCCAAGAAACGTTCTGCTTGGGCAAAACCAGTAGCAGTTGAAATACCTTGACCTAGAGGACCTGTCGTAGCATCAATCCCTGCTGTATGACCAAATTCTGGGTGACCAGGTGTTTTAGAACCCCACTGGCGGAAGCTCTTGATTTCATCCATGCTGACATCTTCAAAACCAGAAAGGTGAAGAAGAGCATAAAGGAGCATTGAACCATGGCCTGCTGAAAGAATAAAGCGGTCGCGGTTAATCCAGTTTGGTTGTGCTGGATTGATACGAAGTTGTTTTGTAAAGAGGCTGTAAGCCATCGGAGCTGCTCCCATAACTACACCTGGGTGACCTGAGTTGGCTTTGTTGATGGCGTCAATACCTAGGAAACGAATTGCATTAACAGATAGATTTGACATAGAATTTCCTTTCTATTTGAGGTGATTATTGGATCACACATTCTATTCTACTATTATATGAAAAAATACATAGAATAGCAATAAATCAATTCGACACTAGATAAGTCATCTATTTTCTACCCTCTAGTCGCTTGATAATAGGGAAGCAAGCGCTCATAAGCTTTTTCTAATTTATCTAAAATCGCTTCCAATGATTGATTTTCTATACAAGAAACATCTGCCTTAACTAACACTTTACGGATTTCTTGACTGCCTATCTTCTCGACTAAAGTACGACGATTTTCTTCGTTCGCCTCCCATCTTTGACTTTGACTATCAGAGTAGGATAGATAATAAATCCCTTCTACCACTGGAATTTCTAAAACCTTGGCCTGCTTGCCTAAAGTTTGCTCATCTTTCTTGCGCTCGATAACACTAACTTCTAGTGAGACACCAAAATCAGAAGAGCTTCCATACAAACGTAAAGCTAGCATAGGATCTGTCACTTTCCCCTCACGCTGTATATAAACCCAAAAGTGTGGTCTCAAACGCTGGGCCTGATTCATCCACTGGCTAGTCTGTTGGAGTTGCCATTCTGGATGATTTGCCTGAAAGGCTTTAGCCAATTCTGTAAAAGCCTTTCGAGCTTCTTGACCTTTGTGGCGCAATGCCAGCATCTTCTCTCGCTCTGTTCCCGCTTTATCTGGATTACGGTACTGCAAACCTGCAAAGTCTATATAGTCTCTTATCTTATTCAACATCAGTTTAATCTCCTCTAGCTAGCAAAAAATCAGGTCAAGCCTGATTTTACTTATTCTGTATCTACAACGACGTAGCGATTGGGCTCATCACCCTCAGAATAACTAGTCACGCCATCCATACGTGAAATAATACGATGGATAATCTTGCGTTCACTATTCGACATTGGATCTGTCTGATGACTGCGTCCTTCTTCTAAAACACGAGTCGCCAATTTTTGCGCATAGGTCTGCAAGACTTCTGCACGGTGTTCGACATAATCATTGACATTGATTGTAATGTAGAAGGTTCTTGAATAGCGGTTATAAAGATAATTTTGAGCCAACAGTTGCAAGGCCTTCAAGACTTTACCATGGTAGCCGATAATACGACCTGGTTCGTTAGTATCAATTTGCAAATTGATACTACGACGGTTATAATCATTTGAAAGTGTGGCTTCAACAT
This sequence comes from Streptococcus pseudopneumoniae, assembly GCF_038148955.1. Lineage (GTDB taxonomy): Bacteria > Bacillota > Bacilli > Lactobacillales > Streptococcaceae > Streptococcus > Streptococcus pseudopneumoniae_T. The sequence continues at coordinate 24,133 of NZ_JBBJZY010000021.1, read as the reverse complement.
CCATGTCATCCACAATCGCTTGAACATAGGCAGTCACATCCGTAGCCACCTGGGCAATATCAAAGCTCGGTTCAACTTTCAAGCCCATCTCTGTCAAGTCTTGATTTTCAGTTTGGTCTTGCTCAGTTTCAAGGTCATCAGCGCCCGCTTCTTCCCTCATCGCTTCCTCGATTTGAAGTTCATTTAAAATCTCAATGTGACCAGTTTCTTCTAAGATAGTGCTGGCATGTCTTTCATGTTTTAAGATTTCAGCCTTGACTTCATCAGAAATACCTTGGCCTTCCTCTTCAATCTTTTTAATTACCTCTACAACATGACCCAAATCAACAGTTGCTTCACTGACTGTTTTAACAGGCTCATTCAAATCATTGATTTGTTTTGGAACTCCCTTTACAGCTTGTTGGTTTGCTTTGACAACAGTCGTTTCACTAATCGCTTCAATATCCACTTGGGCTGGTTTTTTACCAAATAAACCAAGAAAGCCTTTTTTCTCACGAGAAATGACTTTAATATGTGCCTTCTTCCTTGGAATATCTAATTCTTTTAATCCTTTTTGAATTGCTTCTTCAACAGTTGAACCTGTAAATACTACCATTACCAGATTCCTCCTTATTATTTCGTTTTCTGAGCCTTTTTCTTGGCTTTTCTTTTTCTATTTTCCAAATCTTTCTGTGCCTGTACTACCGCCTCACGTTCTGCGATAATCTTGAATGGATTGTTCAAGAAATAGGTTTGCAAGACTTGGTAAGCATTGGACACTGTCCAGTATAGGGCGACTCCACCTGGCGCATAAACTGCAAAGATAAAAATCAAGACTGGAATCCCATACATCATCGCCGTCGTAGCTCCATTACGCTCAGACAAGGCTTTGTTGGACAACCAAGTACTTAAAAAGGTAAATACTGCTGCTAAAATCGGGAGAACAAGGGTTGTATCCACACCACCAAGGTTAATCCATAAGAAATGACCTGTCTTCAAAAAGTCAACCCTTGATAGAGCTTGGAACAAGGCCAAAATAACCGGCATCTGAATCAAAATCGGCCAAAGAGAATCTGATTGTCTGACACCCATTTCTTTAAAGACTTTACGCATTTCCTGCTCTAGTTTGGTTCTGCTTTCCATATCTCGACCCGGATATTGTTCTCGCAGCGCCTTAATGCGTGGTTGAGCTTCCTGCATTTTTCTAGAAGCCACCATTTGCACTTGAAAGACTGGCAAGAGCACTGTACGAATCAAGATTGTAAAGAGAATAATTCCCACTCCGATACTAATATCAAACGATAAAAAGCGAATGACTTCTGCAAAGAAGTAAACCAATTTACTCCAAAAATCAGTCGAATCTGCCGTAATATCGCTAGTTGTCCCATTAGTTGCACAGGCTGTCATAATCAATAGAGACAGTCCTAGCAAACTAGTCAACTGTAGTTTCTTTTTCACTCCCATTTCCTTCCTGGTAAATCTTTGATAATTTTAATACGTGGAGTAGATTTTTCTCCATCTCTGCGTATCCCAAGGTTTCGACTCCTTTTCGAGCAATGACAACAAAGTCGACATCTTCTACCAGACTCCCTTTTGCATTCTGGATAATATGTCGAATTCGTCGCTTAATTTGATTTCTAGTGACGGCATTCCCCAGCTTTTTGCTAACTGATAGACCTACTCGAAAATGGTTTTTCTGGTTTTCTAATTGGTAGACAACAAATTTTCGGTTAGCAAAACTTGTCCCCTCCTTGAAAATCGCCTTAAAATCTTTCTCTCTTTTTACACGAAAGTTTTTCTTCAAAACTCAACTCCATCTATTAAATTACTACTATTATACCATATTTTTCAAAAAAGCCAATCATAGCAAGGTTTTGGACAATTTCATCAGAAAAAGAAGCTGGAAAAATCACTTTCCCAACTCCTTGTACGGAATATTTTTTCTGATTTTAGTTATTTTTTCAAGCGTTCAACATCACGGGCAATAACTAGTTCCTCATCTGTTGGAATAACCAAGACACGGATCTTCGCTGCATCTGTTGAAATGTCTCCTGTCACACCAAAGACGTTCTTTTCTGGGTCAACATCACAGCCAAACCACGAAATACCTGAGATTACATCACGACGGAAATTTGCTGCATTTTCACCAACACCTGCTGTGAAAACAATAGCATCTGCTCCATTTAGGACTGCAAGGTACTGACCGATATGTTTTTGAATACGGTCAACATACATTTCATAAGCCAAGCTAGCCTCGTGATTCCCTTCTGCTACAGCAGCTTCTATATCGCGCATATCGCTAGAATTAGCAGAAACTCCCAAAAGACCTGATTCACGGTTCAGAACACGACTGATATCTTCTGGTGTGTTAAAGTCCTCTGTATATTGCATTAAATAAGGAATGATAGCTGGATCAATGTCCCCTGTACGAGTTCCCATCATAATACCACCCAGAGGAGTGAAGCCCATAGAAGTGTCGACAGACTTACCAGCTTTCACAGCTGTAATTGAGCCTCCGTTACCAATATGACAGGTAATCAACTTCAAGTCTTCTAATGGACGTCCCAAGAGTTTTGCTGCTTCTCCTGCTACAAACTGATGGCTTGTACCGTGGGCACCATATTTACGAACCTTGTTTTCTGTGTAATATTTTGTTGGTAGAGGGTAGCGATAAGCTTTCTCTGGCATAGTTGTGTGGAAGGAAGTATCAAACACAACTACACTGGTAATGTCTGGCAACAGTTCCTTAAAGGCACGGACACCTGCCGCATTGGCTGGATTGTGGAGGGGAGCCAACAAGCTTAACTCTTCAACTTTTTCTAAAACATCCCCCTCAACAACTGTTGATTCTTTGAAATATTCTCCACCGGCAACAACACGATGTCCAACACCTGTAATCTCATCGTAAACCTTGATAATATCGAAACGGATCAAGTCATCCAATAAAATTTTAACGGCTTGTGTATGATTTTCGATATCCAAAATTTGTTGTTCAGAACGGCCATCAAATTTTACAGTTGAAATTGAATCTTTCAAACCGATACGTTCAATCAAACCTTTCGCCAATACTTTTTCTTCTGGCATTAAGTATAATTGCCATTTTAAACTTGAACTTCCTGCATTTATTGCGATTGTTTTGGTCATAATCAATTACCTCTTTTAAGCGTTTTCATCTATTATAACAAAATCTATTTTATATTTCAGTACCTTGAGTCCATTTTTGAAAATTTTCTTTAAATTTCATTAAAACACTTGCATCTTGCAAGCTAGCAAGTGGATAAACAAAAGGCTCTACTGCTATTTCATTTTTCTTCTGTAAGATAAAAATAGTCTTGGACTGTTTGGCATTAGTAAAGAGATTTTCAGGCAGACTAATCATGGCAACCAGACTCGCTTCCTCCTTCAACCACCCTTTCAACAAATCACTTTGAGGACTAGTTAACAAGTCACTCGGAGCTAGAAAAATAGCATATCCATCTGACTTGAGGTACTTAAGCCCTTGTTCCATGAGCAAGTGATGGGCGTAGGTATGTTCTTGACTAGAGGCTACTTGATGGCGCGCTGCAACGGCATCATCAGGATAATAGCCAACAGGCAAGTCGCTGATGACCACATCGCTTTCTTTGAGCATTTGTGGACGAACGGCATCTCCTTGGACAAAGCCAGCCTGTAAACCAATCACATCTGCCATGCTAGCTGCCAAATCAATCAGCAAATCATCTACTTCTATTCCCAAGTAATCCACTTTTTTAGCCAGCGAGGTCAAGAAAGTAGCTCCCAGAATTCCCATCCCAGAACCCATTTCGAGGATAGTGATTTCCTCCTCTTTAAACAATTCCTCCACAATAAACACCAAAAGTAAGGCAATAGCATCCGGTGTAAATTGGTGATTGGCCTGCAAGGGCTCTGTCTGCCCCGCCTTCATCAAGAGGAACTGGTAGGTCTTGAGCCATTCTTCTTTGCGAAGCGCTAAACGCTTAAGGGTTTGATTGTTCTCTTTTACCTGATTTAGCTCAGTCTCACCATCCAGATAGATGCTGTTTTGTTCCACCAAGGCGTCATAAAAATTGGTCGCCAAATCACTTTGGATGACTTGGACATTCTCTAGTAAATACGTATAAGCTTGTTCAATTTTTTCAAAATCCATATTCCTATCTTATCAAATTTCCCTTCTTTTTTCCATCCTTATAGAAAAATCACTCCCTGACTAGGCGAGTGATTTTTGGGCTACTGTTAAAAAGAGTTCTGAGTAATTTCCTTGAAACAGGTCTTCAGCACTGTAAAGAATCTGACTGTCAATGCTCCAAAAACCAAACTGGGTTAGCTTGTTTTCCAGTTCAGCCAATTCAAATCCATGATGGTTAGCTTCTGTCTTGGTAAAATCAGCAAGTAAGAGTTGTCCATTTTCCTTCAAATGTTGACGAAACAGTGAGAGAGCCGCATCCAAATCAGGCATATGATGAAGAACCCGACTAACAACAATGAGATCAAACTCTTGCTCCAAGGGAGTTGCCAGTAAATCTTGCTCCAGAAACTGGATATTCTTGATTTCTTGTCGCTCCGCTTTCAAACGAGCTTGCTCCAGCATTTTCTCAGAAATATCTACAAGAGTGACGAACTTGGCTTGATTGGCTAGGGGCAAGGCTAATAGACCCGTCCCTCCACCAAAATCCAAAATTTCTTTGTCTGATAGAAAATCAATCTGTTTCTCGACTGCTTGACAAACCAAGTTTGCAAGGAAGATATTTTTAGGTGAATCAAAAGTTTCTGCTTTATGGTTAAAATCATGTTTCATATTTTTAGTTTATCACAAAGTAGCTTGATTGGCTAGGAATTCTCTTTCTTTTCGACCTTCTCTTCAGATTTTTTCTTCTCCGCTTTTTCGCTTGAATCGGTCTCTACCTCTTCCTTTTTCTCTGTTTTCTCTTCTTTGATTTTGACTGAAGAAAACAGAAACTCATATTGACTCTTATCCGTACGAACCCTCGTCACCAAGCTTGTTTTCTTGTTTTGATAGCTTACCTGACCTAGATTAAAAACCTGTTCCCCACTTTCTTGCTCGGCTTTATCCTTGGTTCGTTTAGCCATGGCAAAAGCAACCAATTTTTCTTTATTCAAAGCATAGTCTTGATAGTGAGCGACCTGTCGGTTCAAGTAAAATTGTAACAAAAGACTAAAAATGGCTGCTATGGTGACTGCATAGAGGAGAACTCCTGCCTTAACTTTTTTCTTTTTCCACACGATAGATGAACTCCCTTTCTAAGCCTTTTTGAAACTGGAAACGAAAACGAACCACTTGATTTTCCTCTGTAATCTGCGCAGATTTGAGGCCATAAACCATAGGCTGATAGCCTCGTCCACTGGCATCGGTTTTCCGAAAATCATCCGATTTTGACTTACCTATAGCGATATCCTTGCCATCCTGCTTCATGTATAGGCGATTGCCTTCTACCTTTTCGAACTGCGAACGATCTAATTCTGCTTCCAGCTGGTCCACAAACAAGAGCCACTCTTTTTGCTCACTTTGCTGCTGGTAGCGAACTTCTGAAATGAGGAGCTGACTCATGGCTTGAAAGAGAAGTAAGCTTCCACTGATGACAATGAGGGCAATCAGGGATTCCAACAAAGTGAAAGCCTTGACCTTATGGCTCTTTGATAGCCAACAACTGTTCTGAACCATGGTAGACCTCCAATCCTTTTTCACTAGAAAACACCTGAATCTCAACTCCATTTATGTTTACCTGATTTTGACCTGTCTGCAAGGCCATCTTAGCTACCCTCAAGACTTCTTCCTTTTGCAAGATTTTTGCTTCTTCTTGCCTATTCTTTTGAATTTGTCCCAAAAGGAGGGTCGCAATGCTGGCAAAGATAGCTAGAGCGACTACTGCTTCCAGTAAAATCACTGCCCTAATTTTTTGTTTCCTTAATGCGTTTAATTTTTCCATTTCCTAGATATAATTGATAACGAATCGCTCCTTTGCTGGTCTGAAATTCAACCTTAGCCAGGGACGAATTGCCCCCAGATCGGTCAAATGTAATACTTTGGCCTGATGGTGCTTGAATTCCTTTAGGGACTGTCAACTTTTGACTGCCATTGCTAATGGTCTGCTCATCTAAATTCAGACTAATCTTTTGCTGACTGGCTACACTGCGTTTTTGGGTTTCCCTATAGAGTTCTTCAAACTCCATAAAGAAAATCTGTTCCTCTACCGCCGCAAAAGTGGACTGGACAGAGCCTGACAAGCCCAAGGCAAGGATACTCACAAGTCCCAAAACCAAGAGACTTTCAAGCATGGTAAAGGCCTTAATCCGCGACCGTTTGAGTCTTATTTTGTTTTGCATGATATTCTTTATAAGCTTTAGCTTGCTCTTCTGTGATGCGATCATCTGCTTGTAATTTGCTTAGAGTAGCCTCTTCGTTTTTATTCAAACTATAAAGCTCTGCCTGGCTTTCTACCACCTTAACAACAGCAGCTTTTCCTTTGTCGTTGACTGCTTCTTTTTGCTTGGTCAGATTAGGTACAAAGAGCAAGAGAAGCACACTGATAATTAAAAGGACCACTAACATCTCTACCAGAGTGAAAGCTTTAACCTTAGCTTTTTTCAAGAATGTCATCATTTTTTTCATGTTAAAAATTTACCTCCATATTTTGATACATGGGCATGAGCATTGCCGCATAAAGTAAAACGATAATCAATGCCACAAAGATAAAAACCAGTGGCTGCACCAGATTCATGGTGCGGTTGACTCGGGTAAAAAAGGCTTCCCAAGTTTTTTCAGCATAGATTTCCAACTCACTACCCAGCTTGGACTTGACTTCCCCATACTCGATGATGAGACTCAACTCCTTTTTAAAGAAAGGATAGGTTCCTATCGTCTGAGAAAATTCACGGCCATTTTGTAGGGACTGAGCCAAATCTTGACCGATTTCTTTAAAGAGCTGGGAACCTTGTTCCTGCATGATCTGAAAAATCTGCGTCAACTCCAGCCCTTGAGAAATCATATTACCCCATTCACGCGCATAATAGGCTGTCAAATAGGTCTGCACAAAGATTCCAAGAAAGGGAAGGCGTGCTAAGATAGAAAAGACGCGCATCTTAGAACTTCTTTTATAAAAAGTTAGTGCTAAAAGGACACCTACCGAAACAAAAACTATCATGCCTAGAAAGATTTGTGGCAGATTGCCAATAATTTGGGTGGCAATATTACTACTATCCAGTTGTGGTAGTAGGTAGTTTCGTAGCCCCAGCATGATTAAGAGAAGAAATCCCAGCAAAATCAAGGGATAGGTCGCTACTTCAATTAGTTTTTTCTTAACCTTGGCCAGATTGTCTAGATACTCTTCTATCTTTCCCAAACTCAGGTGGAGATTTCCATGGACTTCCGCTAGGGATAACTGAGTGACAATGGCACTTGAAAATCCCAAACTGTCCATTATTTCTGAGAATGATTTCCCCTGAGACAAGCCTGTGCGCATCTGGATCACACACTGCTTGTCCAACAAGGCACTCCTATCTAAAAAGGAGATGGTCTCCACCAGATGAAAACCGCTGGAAAAGAGATTGTTAAACAGGGTGATGATATTTTTTTGCTTAGCTGTAGCTAATTTTTTCCGTTTCAGCCTGAAGACTTGTGATATGTCCATCTTTAAGAAGCTGGTCAATCTGTTCATTCCAGCTAGTTGGCTGGTGTTCTTGATAGTCTTTGTTTGCAAAGTCAACAATTCCTCCTCCCCCGATCAATCTCTGGTAGCAGACTCCTTGCAGAACGACTGCCAATTCCTCCTTACTCACACCCAACTCCAGCAGGCGCTCATAAACACCTCGAATACTCTTGGCATGAATGGTTGAAAAGACTGTCGCCCCTGTCAAACTGGCTCTAACCACTGCACGCGCCGTCTCGCTGTCACGAATTTCTCCGATAATCAAGAGATCAGGACGATGCCGTAGGGAAAGCTTAATCAGATTTTCATAGGTCAGTCCGATTGCTTCGTTCAACTGCAATTGGAGCATGTCGTCCTGCTTGATTTCGACAGGATCTTCGATGGACATAACTTGCTGTCCTTTAAATAGGGACTTGGCTAATTCGTGCATCAGGGTCGTCTTGCCACTTCCGACCGGACCAGCAAAGAGATAGAGACCACGTTGCCTGTACTGCTTACCCAATTCGTCAATATTCTGAAACCAAAAATGCAAATCCTGCTCCTCATCATGCAACAAGCGAATTACTAAACTCTCATGTCCTCGATAATCGCCTACAGTAGATAGACGTAGGGACGCCATCTTATCATCATAGGCATAGTCGCAGGAACCAAGCTGACTACGTCGCTTTTCTCCCACATTCATACCCGCCACAAACTTAAAGTGACTGATGACGGCCGCAAACTTTTCAAAATCATAACAACCGATTTTACAGCGCTCGTCTCCTACCCTCATATGAAGCTCATAGGCATCTAACTTAGGGACAAAATAAATATCCTGCGCCCCTTTTTTCCGGGCCGAACGAATGATTTCTTGTGCAATTTCTTGAACCATACTTACCTCCTCACCTATACTATTCGCAAAGATTTGGAAAAATAAAAAAAGCAACTCCAAAAAAGTTACTTTTTCTCTATTTTAATTTCATACGGCAAGAACGGTGTCTTTCCTTACCTGTTTGTTTTTCATAGCCTGGGCGTAGTTTTTCATCTGGAATAACCTGCTCATCCTGTAAAAGAGCCAAAGAATGGTATTGTTGTAAATACTCATCACATTCATCGCACCAGCGTTGGTCTTCTGGATCCCAAAAAATGGTCATCAAATCGCTTCTGCTTTTATAAAGAGGGGATTCTTGTTCCAATCTAAACCAGCAAGTTTTGTAGTATTTGAGAGCATCATAATACTGGTCAAATTTCTTACTAGCTACAATATCTTCTTCCCAACCTTCTAAGAACCACCACGGTTCAAAATCTCCGTACATTTCTATAACACGATACATATTCATTCATTCCTTTGTACCGTATATTATAACCAATTCCGCCAGACAAGGAAAGAAATATGCTCATTTCTTAATTTTTCGATAAAAAATCCAGCCATCCTATGATGACTGAATTTCTATTTGCTTATATGATAAAAACTTTTTGGTTCTTAAGCTTCTGAAATATCATTTTCGATAATGACCTTAATGGCATGGTGGTCTGCTGCCTTACTGAAGACTTCATAGGCTTTTTCAATTTCACTGAGTTTGAAATAGTGAGTTACCAATTTTTCTGGTTCAATCTTATGACTTTCAAGAGCTTTCAACAATTGTGGAGTTGTATTTGTAGATACCAAACCAGTTGTTACATTGATGTTGCGAATCCAAAGTTTGTCCAAATCGAATTCAACTGGTTTACCATGCACACCACAGTTGGCAACTGTTCCGTCTACACCGATAATCTTTTGACAGAAATCAAATGTTGCAGGAATACCAACAGCTTCGATAGCAACATCCACACCACGTCCATCTGTCAAATCATAAATTTCTTTAATGGCTTTTTCAGGGTCTGAAGAATTAATCTTGTGAGTCGCACCAAATGATACAGCAGTTTCCAAGCGGTTATCGTCTAAGTCCACCATAATCAATTTGGCTGGTGAGTAGAACTGAGCTGTCAAGAGAGCAGCCAATCCAACTGGACCTGAACCAATAATGGCTACGCTACAACCAGGTTCTACTTTTCCTTTCAAGACACCAATTTCATACCCAGTAGGCAAAATGTCTGATAGCATAACCAAGGCTTCATCTGACAAGTCTTCTGGAGTATGGTAAAGAGTGTTATCTGCATGAGGGACACGTAGATATTCAGCCTGCATACCATCAATCAAGTGACCGAAAATCCAGCCCCCTTCGTCTTCACAGTGGGCATAAATTCCTTTTTTACAGTAGTAGCATTTACCACAGGCACAAACACAAGAAATCAAGACCTTGTCGCCTTTTTTGAAGTTAGAAACTCCTTCCCCAACTTCTTCAACAATCCCAATCCCTTCGTGACCAAGAATGGTACCACTTTGGCAAGCAGGAACATCCCCTTTGATAATATGGAGGTCTGTTCCACAAATAGTGGTTTTTACGATACGCACAATAGCGTCTGTTGGCTTGCGAATAACTGGTTTGTCAACGTCAACAAAAGAAGCAAGTCCTGGTTTAACATAAGTATAGGCTTTCATAAAGCACTCCTCCGTTTTTTTATTTGTACTATTTATAATATAATTGTAAACCTTTTCATTTGCTTGTTCAAGATTTTTTGTGATTTTTTTAACTTTTTTGTTTACCAGTAAAGCACCATACATAAAAAAGCAGAAGCTAGTCTCTAACTTCTGCCTTCTCTCTTATGCTTGATAACGTTTCACACCGTCTAGGTAGGTTGCTACCAATTCCAAATCTTTATCTAACACGATAAAGTCAGCGTCGTAGCCTTCACGGATTTGCCCACAGACATCATCGATGTGAACAGATTTTGCTGGGTTGAGGCTGGCCATCATGACTGCTTCATGCGGATTCGCAATTCCCCATTCAACCACATTCTTCAAACCGTCCTTGAGTTTGAGGATAGAACCTGCCAAATTGCCTGTCGATTTGAGACGTGCAGTTCCATTGGCAACGACAACTGGGAATTCTCCCAACATGTAGTCTCCGTCTTCCAATCCACCAGCTGTCATACAGTCTGTAATAAGAGCAATGTTTTCTGTCCCTTTTTGTTTGATAAGAATTTCGCAGGCTTTTGGATCTACGTGATGGCCATCACAAATCAATTCAGCGTAAGTATGTGGCAACTCATACATGGCTCCCACCATACCGAGCTCACGGTGAGTCAACCCACGCATTCCATTGTAGGCGTGTACCCAAACACTGGCTCCAGCATCGACTGCCTTTTTAGCTTCATCAAAAGTCGCATTTGAATGCCCAAGAGCAACCGTTACGCCTTCTCCGGTGATAGTTCGTACAAAGTCTTCTACACCTTCACGCTCTGGTGCAATAGCGATTTTATTTAGCATCCCTTTTGCAGCATTCTGCCAAGAATGAAACTCCTCAACACCCGGGTCTCTCATATAAGTTGGATTTTGTGCCCCCTTAAAAGTTTCTGTGAAATATGGACCTTCATAATAAATCCCACGAATCTTAGCACCTGTTGCTTCTTTATAATGTTTTCCAAGATTTTCAGTGACTGCAAGCAATTGCTCATAAGTGGCTGTTAAAGTTGTGGGCAAGAAACTGGTAACACCGGTACTAAGAAGTCCTTCACTCATAGTATGCAATGTACCTTCAATGTTGTTGTCCATCACATCTACACCTGCATATCCATGAATATGAGTATCCACAAGACCTGGTGCAATGCTATAACCAGTATAGTCAAGAACCTCTGCTCCTTCAGGAATTTGATCCACATGTTTCCCAAATTTGCCATCAACAAGTTCTAAGTACCCACCGCGACGAATGCCAAATGGATAGAAAAACTGATCCGCTTTAACGTAATTAGGCATAATAATGACCTCCTTAAAAGATTACTTTTGATATTTATTATGTCAATTACATTATAAACCTTTCTGATTCATTTGTAAATGGTATAGACCTATTTTCTAGAGATATTTTAAAAGAGCTGGATTTCTCCAACTCTTCTCTTTTTAATATAAGTTATTTTGATTTGACTGGCTTGTCTTGAGCTGTTTGCAAGGCTGTAGCAATGGTATCTGCATACAATTTAGCTCCTGCTTCAATAGTGCTAGTGTCACTTCCGAAATGGACCTGGTCTGTACCTGCCCAGATTTCTGGATGTTCCTTAGCAGCTTGATTCCAATCTGCTATCGTGATGTAAGGAGTCTTCTCTGCCAATTCTCTCATATAGGCAGCCTCCTTCTCAACGATTGCATAGGTCTCTTTTGTCTTATCCCCCTCATAAGGAGTCACCAAAACCATATGGTGGCCCTTAGGAAGATTTTTTACGATACTATCCCAGTCTTCCTTGTAATTTTCAGGATTATTTACCCCAGTCGCAATGACCACCATCTTAGGTAAAAATTTATTCTGGCTATTATTTAGCATGATTTCATTGGCAGTCTTGGTTGTTCTGCTGACCTGCGCGTTAATTTGTGCTCCAGGAAGAGCTGTCTGCAGGGCTGTATTTGCCCTTAAAGCCACTGAATCACCAATTAACATAGTACCATCAGCAATCCCCAAACTATCAGCTTCTGCTCGTTCTGCCATCACTTTTGTTTGGGCAATATTACTAGCAGCTTGCTTCAAACCATTGACAGTTAAGTCTGTCTCAAACGCTCCCACTTGTGGTGCCAACAAAGTCACTAAGAGGACAATGAAGGCCAAGATTCCTGTACTTGTCGCAAGAATTGCATGAATATAAGGCAGGGGACGAAGAGTTTGTAAAGTAGGTGTGTTCTTGCCTGCAATCCAAGGTTCCAATACATAAAATGAAAGACTGGCAAATCCATAAGAACAAATCAAAGTCAGTAAGACAGCAAGAAGATTTGATGTCAACTGTGAGAAAATAATGTAGAAAGGCCAATGGAAAAGATAAACCGCATAGCTAGTATCCGCTAAAAAACTGATCATCTTTGGCTCCTGTACGTTAGGAGTCTTTTCATGTAAAACACGCGCCGCCAGAATCATGGCAAGGGCTGCAAGACTGGCAAGTAAAAAGCCGATAAGATAGGCAAAAAGATAGGTAAATTTGACAAAGAAGGTCAAAAGAACTAGGAAACCAAAGCCTCCTACAAAAACCATCAAGGTCTTGCGTAAATCCCAGATTCTATCCAACTGCTTGACGAGGGAAGTAGTCTGACGAACACCTACAATCGTTGCTAAGATACTTCCCAAAAAGAATGGATAGACATGAGTTAAACTGGAGAAGTAAACAGAGGAATAAGAGGTTACTAGAAAACTACCAATAAACATGGAGAAGAAGCTGATCAAGAAGGCAGCAACCGATAAAAGAAAAACCATTCCTCTCAACTGACCATTTGATTTAGCCTGTTTGGATAAAAACCAAACTGCCAATCCCCAGAGAATATAGTAGTGAACTTCAACAGCCAAACTCCAATTATGAACAAACAAATGAGGAATGAACTGAGATTCATAACTCCCACCTGTTAGCAGTTCATAGAAGTTGGTCATAAAGCCTAGGACACCCGCAATCTGGCCACCAATTCCAGCTACATAATCCTGCCGAACTAGGAAGGTAAAGGGCATGGTCACCAAGACCATCAAAACCACAGGTGGCACAATCCGATAAAAACGTCTCCTAAAAAATCCTATCAAATCAATTTCATGATTTTTAGAAAATTCTTCGATGAGTAGAGCTGTAATCAGGAAACCTGAAAATGTGAAAAAGACATCTACCCCGAAAAATCCTCCAGGAAAGATGGTCTGAAAGAAATGATACAAGAGTACCAATAGTAAACCTGTAATCCTAATCAAGGAAAACCATTTAATGCGCATACGAGTTTATTCTCCCTTTCATTATACACTTTATTCTATCAAAAAAAGAAGAAAAATCCTAAGAGAAAACTTAGGATTTTTAGCTTATATCCATTCCATTTTAGAAATTACGGCCTGACTTATTGTAGCCATATTTTTCCACAAAATACTCACGGAATTCCAAGAGATTGTCATCCATGATGGCTTGTCGCACTTGCTTCATCAGGTTAAGCAAGAAGTAAAGATTGTGATAACTCGTCAAGCGGATACCAAAGGTTTCATCAGCCTTGAGCAGGTGACGAAGATAAGCGCGTGTATAGTTCTTACATGTGTAGCAATCACACTCAGGATCCAGTGGCGTAAAGTCCTCAGCAAACTGAGCATTTTTTACAACCAAACGTCCCTGACTAGTCATACAAGTCCCATTACGAGCGATACGAGTCGGCAAGACACAGTCAAACATATCCACTCCACGAATCACCCCATCAATCAAGCTATCTGGCGCTCCCACACCCATCAAATAGCGAGGTTTGTTTTCTGGCAACAACTGAGTTGTGAAGTCCAAGACCGCATTCATCTCTTCGTGGGTTTCTCCCACTGCCAAACCACCAATAGAGTAGCCTGGGAAATCCATGCTGACAAGGTCATAAGCCGATTGGCGACGAAGGTCTTCAAATCCTGCCCCCTGCACAATCCCAAACAAACCTTGGTCATGTGGACGACGGTGAGCCTTCAAACCACGCTCAGCCCAACGACTGGTACGCTCGATTGATTTCTTAACGTAGTCGTATGGTTGATAAAACTGGGGACATTCGTCAAAGGACATCATGATGTCTGAGCCCAAATTATTCTGAATAGAGATGGCTTTTTCTGGTGATAGGAACATCTTAGAACCATTGAGATGGTTTTTAAAGGTTACTCCTTCTTCTGTGATATTACGGCTATCTGCTAAGGAATAAACCTGAAAACCACCACTATCTGTCAAAATAGGCTGATCCCAATTCATGAACTTGTGGAGACCACCTGCGCGAGCAATGAGTTCATCTCCAGGGCGAAGCCAGAGATGATAAGTGTTTGACAGGATAATTCCCGACCCCATCTCCTTCAATTCTTCAGGCGACTGAGTTTTGACAGTGGCTTGAGTCCCAACTGGCATAAACATAGGTGTCGGGAAGGTACCGTGGGGGGTGATGATTTCTCCCAGACGAGCTCCCGTGTGTTTTTCTTTCTTAATCAAACGATATTTAATTGGTGAATCTGACATTTTTTACCTCCGAAGCTGGGAAAGACAGTCCCAGTTCATACTTTGTGCCCAAGGGCATACTGTATGATTTTATCAAAAAAAGCCGGAACTGTCACGAACTATGGTATAATAAGAGAATGAACTATCCAAAAATTGATTTAAAAACAATTCGTCAGGAGTCAAAACATTTTCAGGCTGACACCCCCCGTCTCTTTCTCCTCTATATCCTTCCCAGTATGCTGGTCATCTTATCTGGTTTTCTTAATCCCTTATCTCGGATTCACGGGACTGTTTTAGAACAGCCATTTTTCAGCATACTTGGTCAAATACTTCAAGCCTACCTCTTTCCTCTACTAGTCTCCTTTATCGGAACTATTCTTTTGACCAGTTCCGTCTATGCAACACTGACACTCATGAAAGATTCTAAAACGGAGCCATCTGTAAAAAACAGCCTAGCTCTCTTTGATGAGGAGCGCTTTTCTCAAACCTTTTTGACCCTACTTCTCAAACGTTTCTATCTCTTTTTATGGAGTATCCCTAATTTACTTGGGATTTACTTCCTCTTTTATAGTAGCTTTTTAGCCAAAAAATTCGTCACCCTACATCCTGAGTTTCCAAATCTAGATCTCTCATCAGTTGAAACCGAGCATTTCCTCATGGTCTTTGGACTCTACTTTCTTGCAAGTCTCATCTTGATCATTGTAGGAAATATCCTCTATATTCCACAGTATTATGCCTATTCACAGGTGGAATTTCTTCTCTGTTATAGTCTAGACCTAGGACAGGCCTCACCAAGACGAATCCTAAAAACTAGCCGTTCCTTTATGAAGGGCTACAAGTTCCAGCACTTTGTCCTAGATTTACAGCTTCTTCCTTGGTACTTCCTCAATTGGATTACCTTTGGCATTGCTAGTTTTTTACTCCTACCTTATATCCAATGTACTAAAATCAGCTTTTATAGAGCAGTACTTAGAGCAGCACTTAGTAAAAAATACCAACTAAACTACCCCTGGTAGGGCTAGTTTCTCACTCCTACCCTACATTCAAATCAATAAAATGATTTTTTACCGAGCAGTATTGGCTCGAAAACGTCCAAAAGCTTGAAGGTGACCCCTCAAGCTTTTTTCTATCAATGAGTTTCTCCACCTACCAACTTGAGATCCTGATCTCCATGTTCGATAATGGCGCCGATTGCCGCTTCTATCCCTCGCCTAATATCCACTAAACTCATAGCTGGGGTAGTCGGTCGATTCACCACCTGTTCCATCATATAAGGAATATGCATAAAACCTGCCTTAACATGTGGAAATTTCTTTTCTACCAAATAGAGGGCCTGATACATCAAATGATTGCAGACAAAAGTCCCTGCCGTATTGGAAACAGAGGCCGGCAATCCCTCTTTTTTTATAGCTTGAACCATCGCTTTAATCGGCAAACTACTAAAGTAGGCCGGAGCACCATCTGGACGAATAGGAAGGTCAATCGGTTGATTACCATCATTATCAGGAATGCGTGCATCGTCTTGATTTATGGCCACTCGTTCAGGTGTCAAACTAGATCTTCCACCTGCTTGGCCGATACAAAGGACAAAATCAGGTTGATAACGACTCATCTCTTCTTCCAATACTTGAGCCGATTTGTGAAAGACTGTTGGCACTTCTAGCCAGCTGACCTCAGCACCATGGATTTCAGCTGGTAAACCTTTAATGGCCTCCAAAGCTGGATTGACCTTTTCCCCTCCAAAGGGCTCAAAACCTGTCACTAATACTTTCATTTCTAACTCCTCAAAACAAATTCAATGAGACTTTTTTCTTAAAAACAAGTATAACATATTTCCCTTATTCTGGAGTGAAAAGGACTAGCGAGGCTAGGATTGCTCTTTGATACTCAATGAAAATCAAAGAGCAAACTAGGAAGCTAGCCACAGGCTGTACTTGAGTACGGCAAGGCGACGCTGACATGGTTTGAATTTGATTTTCGAAGAGTATGAGTTTATTTAAAGAGTAAAATACTAATCAAGGCCAAAATAGCTGGTCCACCTTGCTTCAAAATAATTTTCTTATCTGCTGTAAGAGAGCCATAAGCCGCAGCCCCAATCACAAATAAGACAAAAATAGTCACAATTTCTAAATTCTGCGAGAAATAAATCCCATACAAGATAAAGACTCCTAACAGAGCATTATAAATCCCTTGATTTTTAAACAATGAACTTACTGACGGACGAGCCAGTTCTTCCTTGTCCATGTTAAAGACACGACTAGTCGCTTCTGATTGCGTTGCAATACTTTCCAAATAAAAAATGTAAAAATGCTCCAAAGCAACAATCGTTGCTAAAATGATTGTAATAATTGACATCTATTTCTCCTTAAATTTCTATATTTTCAATACCCAAAACTAATTTGTTTAATAAACGACTGAGTTCTGTTCTTTCAGACTCTGTTAAGATACTTTCCATCTCTTCCTTAACCTTGATATGCTTCAGAGGAGGATTCACCACTAACTGGTCCTTGGCATACTTCGTAGCCTCTACCAAGACTTCTCGCTGATTTTCAGGATTGCGATGACGCTCCACCAAACCTTCCTTTTCTAAAATCTTGAAATGTCGTGTCAAAGCAGCCTGATCAATCTTCAAACGATCCTGAACCGCTATTTGATTACAAGGGGAATGCTTCAACAAAAATAATAAAATCTGATACCGTGTCAAACTAATCCCAAGCCTTTTTTCAAACAATTGCGTGCTCGCTTGCTCAGACAAGCGGAGTTGATAAAGCAAATCTTGAATCTCTATCATTTCTTTCCTCTTTTTCTTGATTTATCAATAGTTGACTTATCAAGTATAATATAAAGTAAAATAGATTGCAAGAATGTTGCTTAACTCATTACAAGATGGTAACTTTCCATTTTCCATTCAAATTGACAAAGAAAAAAACGAACGAGAATCGCTTCCTATCACGAAAGCTAGATCTCATTCGTCAAAAACGATATTACTAAATCGGTTTTATCCATTCATTGAAACGTGAACGTGGTCATAGTGATTTTCTGTCACACTACCGCGGTCTGGCATTGGGTTCCAAGTATTAGCTGGCCCATATTTGCTATCGAATGGAGCATAGAAACGTTGTTTCCAGATGATATAACTAATACCACGGCTAGCCATATTTTGAATAGCGTATTCTGCAATCTTATCCCCTAGTTCTGAGCTTTCTGGGACCATAAAATCGATAGCCAAACCTTTTCCGTGATCTCCACTGTCTCCTGGACGATAACCACTAAAGGATGTGATGCCAAACAAGTTGGCAATTTCTTCTTTAAAGGCAGCTGTTTGTGGTTGAAGACCTGCATTTTCAGATTTCGCTACTGCAAGTCCAGCATAATCGGGCGCAGCTGGAGCTGTGTAAGTTGTTGAAATTATTTTCGTCTCTTCTGGTTGATAAGTAGAAACTGTTGGTGTAGTTCCATTTGATGATGCTACTTCTTTTGCTTCTGAACTTGTTGCAGTTGTTTCGGTTGCTTTTTCTTCTACTGGTGTTGTAGTTGCTTCCTCTGCTGACTCGGTTTGAGGGCTTTCTTGTATTTCCTGCTTCTCAGCTGGAGTCGTTGCCTGAGGAGCTGCTTCTGCAACTGCACTACTTGTTTCGGTTGTTTGCTCCTCTGGGGTAAAAGTCTCTGTAGATGGTGCTACTTCTTCTGCAGCAGTCACTGTCTCTGCAACTTCTGAATTTGATGCTACTTCTTTTGTACTTGGAGCTTCTACCGCTTTTGGAGCTTCTGAAATTGGTTGAGAAAGATCTGCAATTTGAACAGTTTGATCATCTACGGTCACTTGATTGGTTGTCAAATCTGCTGTAGCAGTTGTCACTTCTTCACTAGAAGCCGCTTGAGGTGTTTGGATTTCAACTTCTGTTACTTCTTCAGCTTCATTGACAGTCGTTGTCAAAACAGTTTCTGGGAAAATCAAGTCCATATTAGTGATTTTATTCAAACTCGCAAGAATTGTGACATCTACACCCAAGGCTTCTGCAATTGTGCTCAAGGTGTCACCATACTGTACTGTATAACTTGTTTTGTGATCCGTTTTAGTCAAATCATTTTGGATTTGCTCAACACTACGTGCAGTCCAAAGAACTTCTTCTGCTTGAGTTGCCAATACTGGGGCAAATGACAAGGCTACCGTTGAGGCTAATAATATTCTTTTCTTCATTCTTTCAAATTCCTTTCAAATGAGTACCTGTCTATCATAACACAAAAAGAGCAGAAAAAAAGCCCTCTCGGGCCTATTTAACAAAACTGTCTATTCCTTGTAACAAACTCGGTTACTTGAAATAGTTTGTTAGGTCTCTGTCACAAAACTGACACAATCTTTTTATCGCTCAGCCTCAAAAATACAGGAAATATCTACTAACGCTTGAATCCTATGATTGCCTTCATAAGATGACTCCAAAAAATTAATGCTTTGAATCCCACTATTCTGGGCAAATTCCACATCCAGAGTCCGGTCCCCTATATAATAGGTGTTCTCAGGATTCAGCTGATACTTGTCTATCAGATAGATAGCCGCTTCTGGACTTGGCTTCCGCGCAAAGCCGCTCTGACTGGTTAAAATCTCTGTAAAATAGGATTCCAACCCCAAATTTCTGAGAATGGTAAAAGCATTGTCTCCCTTATGAGTGTAAACAAAGTTCCGAATCCCTACTTGGTCTGCCCAAGCCAACACCTCACGCGTACCTGGCATCAAAATTACCTGGGCATTCTTTTCAGACAGACTTTGGGCGCGCACCTGATTTAGCACATCGACATCCAGATTTCTCTCTTCCGCCACCCGCACAAGCAAATCTTGCACCGAATACTTGAGGATAAACTCTCTCACTTTCTCCTGATCATAAGGAATAGAAAACTGACCAAAAGTCTCCTCAATCCCTGATAAAATCGCTTCGTAAGAGTCCAATAAAGTCCCGTCTAAATCCCAAATAAAAGTTGTTTTTTGCATTTCCTATCCTTTCAAGCTCATATAACGCTGGTAACGGTAGCGTAGAAATAACCAGCGAAAACCATTATCCAAAAGGGTTCCAGCCCAAATACCAGGCAAGCCCCAACCAAGCACAATCCCCATCAGATATCCTGTTCCAATGCGGATAAACCACATTCCTATACTTGTCGCATAAAAGGGAAGCCGAGCATTGCCCAAACCCTGCCAGACTGCTGTATAGATGACTGTTCCTATCGTCATAGGAGTACCAAGTAGTGAAAAAAGTGTCACTAGAACACTAGCCTCCACCGCTAGAGAATCAGTTGTATAGAGATGAGTTAGTGGTATACCCAAAGCATAGATACTGAAGGTCAAGGGTAACATGAGAACCAGAGAGAGCCAAAAGGTTTGCTTGCTCAAACTAGCGACTCTTTTCCAATCATCTTCTCCAACCGCTCGAGCTACCAGCATGACTGTTGCTGTAGCCACACCAAAGACAGGCATATAGTTAAACTGGGTCAAGACTTCTCCGACTGCATTCCCAGCCACTGCCTCCGTTCCAAAAGAAACGACCAAGGCAATGATCACGACATCTCCAGCCCGCATCATGAGCCGCTCTCCAGCTGCTGGCAAAGCTAAGGTCAATAGTTCCTTATCTAAACCAAAAGTCGGTTTCATATAAGGAAATTTTAATTGTGACCACAAAATCATAAGACCGATCAAACGAGACAGAATAGTTCCCCAAGCAACACCAGCTATTCCCATATCAAGAACAAAAATAGCTAGACTGGAAAAGAGAATATTCAAGGCATTGGATAAAAAACTAACATAGAGGGGCAAACGTGGATTATGCGTTGCACGAATCAAGGAACCCATACTGGTCATCAAGCCCAAAAGAACAATCGATCCGCCTACCAAGGATAGGTAGAGTCCACCACTCTCAGCTACATCTCTCTCCGTCCCCAAAAGTCCTATCATCTCTTTCCCAGCGAAGATGGACAAAGCTCCCAAAAGAAAACTTAATAGTAAGGTAATCTTCAAAGCCTCAGTCACATGATAGGCTAGCTTAGACTTATCCTTCTGCCCCAAACTTTTTGAAATAACACTAGAAATAGCTGCCCCAAGAGCAATGAAAATCGCCTGATAAATGGTGATGATATTACCAGCGACTGATACACCTGAAATAGCTATCAATCCTAAATGAGCAACCAAATAACTGTCCACCATTCCCATGAGCATCTGCAAAAAGTTTTCGCCCATAGCTGGCAAGGCAATATTAAGAATGTCTTTATTTTTCTTAAACAATCCTTCCTCCTGATGAAAAGAAACTCAGTTGGTTTCCCAACCGAGTTTACTCCCCCTGTCTTAAAATCCTAGATAAGCCTCAACCGCTGCTTGCATATCAGCAGCTGCCACTGTTGTCTTGTGACGAACAGGAGCTGTTTCAAGCCCATCAACTGCAGGTGGCATAGCCACTCCTGAAATGTCATGTAATTGAGCCAAGGCTTCAAAGTCAGTTAAGCCAACTTCCCCAGTTACAGCTTCTACTGCAACCACTGGGAACTTGTATGGACTCGCTGTTGATGCAATCACTGTCTTAGTCGCATCGCCAGTAGCCGCTTGGTATTTCTTATAAACTGCCGAGGCAACCGCCGTATGTGGATCCTCGATATAAGAATCTGACTCATAAATACGCTTGATTTCTGCTGCTGTTTCTTCCTCAGTCGCATATTCAGCTGCAAAGAGGTCCAGAATCTCTGCATCAAAATTAATCAACTCATATTGACCTTGGCTATTCAAAGCATTCATGAGTTCAGCTGTCTTAACCGCATCATTACCCAAAAGATGGAAAATCAAACGCTCCAAGTTTGAAGATACCAAAATATCCATAGATGGACTAGTTGTTACCTTAAACTCACGTTTCTTGTCGTAAACACGTGTCTTGAAAAAGTCTGTCAAAACATTGTTGTCATTTGAAGCACAGATCAATTTACCAACTGGCAGACCAATTTGCTTAGCATAAAAGGCAGCCAAGATATTTCCAAAGTTTCCAGTTGGCACTGTGAAGTTAACCTTTTCACCAGCTACAATTTCACCTGTCTTAACCAACTGAGCGTAAGCATAAACATAATAAACAATTTGTGGTACCAAACGACCAATGTTCATAGAGTTAGCTGATGAAAATTGCAACTTGTTAGCTGCCAACTTCTCACGAAGAGCCACATCGTTAAACATATGTTTCACATTTGTTTGCGCATCGTCAAAGTTACCATCAATAGCAATAACATGAGTATTGTCGCCAGTTTGAGTGGTCATTTGCAACTCTTGTACCTTGCTGACACCATCCTTCGGATAAAAGACGATAATCTCAGTGCCAGGAACATCCGCAAACCCTGCCATAGCAGCTTTCCCAGTATCACCAGATGTCGCTGTTAAGATGACAATCTTGTTCTCCAAACCATGCTTCTTAGCAGCTGTTGTCATAAAGTATGGCAAAATAGACAAGGCCATATCCTTAAAGGCAATTGTTGAACCATGGAACAGTTCCAAGTTGTATTGGCCGTCTAATTTCACCAAAGGCGCAATAGCTGGAGTATCAAATTTACTATCGTAGGCATTGTTGATACAGTAGTCCAACTCCTCAGCTGTAAAGTCATCTAAAAAGGCTGACAAAACTAACTTAGCAACTTCCTGATAAGAAGCATCTTTCAATTTGTCAAAATCCAAATCTACCTTTGGATAAGTAAGCGGTGTAAACAAACCACCGTCCGTCGCCAAACCTTGCAAAATGGCTTGGCTGGCAGTTACTGTATTGTTGGCATCACGCGTTGATTGATAAACTAATGTCATTACTCTCTATCCTTTATCTATAGTCTCTACCATTATATCATGATTTTTCAGAAAATTCTCCCTTTATAAGAGAAATTATAGTCCCAATTCTTCTTTCAAAGGCTCTAAATAAATCATTTCTTGCTTATTTCTCATCTCCAGTCCTTCCTCAGATAACAGGAGTAAGTCTTTTGAAAACTCTATAATCGCAGTTTTCTCCTCATCTGTTAGCTTTTTCTTAGAAAATTGTCGTCTTAAAGACTTATAATTTCTCCCAAATGCCTTAAAGAAAGGTGCGATTTCTAAGTAAGATTCAAGTTTCTCTAAATTAACTAATAATCCCAAATGAAAGGCTGCAGAAGCAAAAGTCCTATCAAGTGGCTGTGTACACACACTACGAAACTCAACCGTTCCTCGAGTCGTTAAGTCTTGGTACTGATAACTACGATGAGTTTCAAAATCCTTCTCTTGAGGGTAAATAAGAATCTCATCCCCATTAAGAGCATATGCTTGGATTTCAGATGTAGCCAAATAGTCCCTAGTCTGAATCGGATAAAAATAATAGGTTTGTCCATCACGTTCCGCAGTAAAAATCGCAGAATGATCTAGATAGTCAAAAAAATCATCCTCATCTTTAAAAAGTCTAGCATTGACCCCAACATTCTCTGGATAGATACCATGCATGGATTCTTCCCAAAAAATATCCCTTGAAATTTTCGTATCCCAATCCGCACCCGAAAACTCAGAATTTGCAAATAAATACGCCTTAGCCGCTTCAATTTGAGTAAAAGCATTAATCACACGTAAGTAGTTGTATTTTGAAATATCCAGCTGAACCTGGCTCCCACAGATAAAAGCACCATATTCAGGGAAATGATGTAAGTCTGATTCAATCACATTCCTACTCAAATTCAAATAATCCATCAACATCTGATAACGTGGATAAACCACTGGACTATTCTCATTTTTATCCCAGTTGGGATGAATTCCACAGCCAACAATAGCATGATTGGATTCAGCTAACTTCTTCTGGATTGCTTCCATATAAATACTAAAACGTTCTTCAACTTCTTGTATCGTTTTAGCCTTACCAAATGCAAACTCAATCGTTGTATAAGAAACTTCAAATAAAATAGCATCCTGACTTACCGGATCTACTAACTGGATGGGATTGCCAAAATCATCTACCTTTTCTACAATGAAATCCAGATCGGAAACTAAATAATGAAATAGATCCTTTATAATTTCAACATCTGTAGCATTCCCTTCCAAGTTTACCACAGGATATTCCAGCTCAATCCCAACAAACAATTCAGGGTTTTCTTTAATATTTTTCAAATACCGATGTTTTAATAAATCGATAGAACGAGACATACTTCCCTACACTTTCATAATCTAAATAAAATTTGAATAACTATTATTATAGCAAAAATAATATAAAAAAGGAACGAAGATTAACTACGTTCCTTAGCTCTTTACTATACCGGCGGCCGGGGTCGAACCGGCACGTCCTTTCGGACACTGGATTTTGAGTCCAGCGCGTCTGCCAATTCCGCCACGCCGGCAAATAGTAACTGGGGTAGCTGGATTCGAACCAACGCATGAGGGAGTCAAAGTCCCTTGCCTTACCGCTTGGCTATACCCCAATAATATAAAATAGGCGAGTGAT